>JBDKTH010000582.1:0-10846 GCA_039680305.1 Thermoguttaceae bacterium
GGTCCTCCTGATGAGTACGCTTACCCACGATTGGCATGCCCACAACAGCGCGCCCTTGGCCCGGTTTCTCTTCTTCTACCTGATGCCGTTGGGCATGTACTGGGTCGCCCGCCAGACGCCGATCACCGAGCGTGGCATGGCTTGCGTGCTCGGGTTCTTCGCCCTCCTGGGCCTCTACCTGGCCGTCACGGCCGTGGCCGAGATGAAGCAGATCTGGTGGCTCGTGTATCCCCAGTACATTGGTTCGACCGAATATGCCGAATTCTTCGGGCGAGGCCGCGGGCCGCTGTTGAATCCTCCAGGCAACGGCATCCTGATGGGGCTCGGCATGGTCAGCATGCTCCTCTGGTGGCCGCGGATGAACCGGCCGGGACGGCTATTGCTGTTGGCCGCCTCGGTTGTTTTCCTTGCGGGGATCTACAGCACCCTGACCCGCTGTGCCTGGATCGGCGCCGGCCTGGGGCTGTTGACCCTCCTCGGTTTGACGCTCCCTAAGTCGTGGCGTGTGCCAGTCCTGGCCAGCACGATTGTGGCGGTCACGTTAGTGGTGGCCACGCAATGGGAGCGCCTGATCGCCTTCAAACGCGACGAAGCCGCGACCGCCCAGGATACGGCCGAATCGGTCAAACTCCGGCCGATCCTGGCCCGCGTGGCGTGGAACATGTTCCTCGACCGGCCGCTGCTGGGCTGTGGCTTTGGGCAATATATGGACCAAAGCATCTACTACCTCCAGGACCGCTCGACCGAACTAGTCCTGGAAAAAGCCCGGCCGTACTGTCAACACAACGTGTTCTTATCGTTGCTGACGGAGACTGGACTGGTCGGCATGGGGCTGTTCGTCGTGTTGCTTCTGCTGTGGACTCGGGATGCGTGGCGGCTCTGGCGATGCTCCACGGCGCCATTTTGGGCACGCCAGCAAGGGCTCCTCCTGCTGGCCCTGTTGGGCAACTATCTGGCCAACGGACTGTTCCACGATGTCTCGTTGATCGCCATGGTCAACATGGTCCTCTTCTTCCTCGCCGGCCTGACCCGAGGGCTGCTGGCGTCGGTGGAGAGGACGACCGGCGCAGCGACCGATCAAGGCCCGGTAAAAGGAGACCGTCATGGCTATGCAGCTTGAGATCCCCGCGTGCCAGCGCACGGAACTCCTGGGCATCCCGCTGGACAACGTCACCTTGGCCGAGGCTGTGGAGACGATCGTCGAGCGGCTCGACGGCCCTTTGCCGCAACAAGTTTGCTTCGTCAACGCCGACTGTGTGAACATCGCCTTTCGGCACCCGCAGTACCTCGACGCTCTGCGTCACGCCGACCTGGTGTTCGCCGACGGAATCGGCCTGAAGCTGGCGGGAATGGCCCTCGGAAGCCCGGTGCGCGACAATGTCAACGGCACCGACCTGTTTCCGCGACTCTGCGAGGCCCTGAGCGGCACCGGGAAACGCCTGTATTTGCTCGGCGCCCGGCCGGGAGGTGTCGACGACCTGTGTGTGTGGATTGCGTCGCACTATCCGGGAGTTGCCATTGCCGGCAGCCGGCATGGCTACTTCTCGGCCGACGAGGAGCCGGCGGTGATCGAGGCGATCGCCGATTCGGGGGCGGATCTCGTGTTGGTGGCCTTCGGGGCCCCCCGTCAAGAGCTTTGGACCCAACGTCATCTTGGCGAATTGGGCGTCAAGGTGGCCATCGGCGTGGGGGGGCTGTTTGACTTCTACTCGGGCCGGATTCCCCGCGCACCGCGGTGGATGCGTCGCGCTGGGCTGGAATGGCTGTACCGGCTCTGCCAGGAACCGGGCCGGCTGTGGCGGCGGTATGTTCTGGGCAATCCACTCTTTTTGCTGCGTGTGGCCCTGGCCTTGCGCGGCAAGGCTGCTTGACAAGCCATCGCCCGAGCCCGGATAATTGGGGCCCTGTGAGAGAGTCCTTTTCCAAGCACCACGCGGCGAACCCGGCGGCGGTCGGCTCGCCCGCAATCGAGAGACAATAGCGAATGAACGTCATGGTCACCGGCGGCGCGGGCTACATCGGCTCGCACGCCGTCAAGCAGTTGATTGAAGCTGGACATCGGGTTGTTGCGATCGACAATCTCTTCCGCGGCCACCGCCCAGCCGTGCACCCGAAGGCCGTTTTCCGGGAGATCAACCTGGCCGATACTCCGGAGCTAGTCGCCACCCTCCGCGAGTATACGGTAGACTGCGTGATGCACTTTGCCGCCTTGGCCTACGTGGGCGAGTCGGTCAGCGAGCCGCTGGTCTACTATCAGAACAACACGGCCGGCGCGAATAGTCTGCTGTTGGCGATGAAAGAGGCCGGCGTAAAACGGCTCGTGTTCAGCTCCACCTGCGCGACTTACGGCGAGCCGACGGCCGTGCCGATCGTCGAGACCATGCGTCAAGAACCGATCAATCCGTACGGCTGGTCGAAGTGGTGCGTGGAGCGGATTCTGAGGGACTACAGCCCGTCGGATCCCCAGTTTGCCTTTGTCGCGCTGCGTTACTTCAACGTGGCCGGCTCGGCGGCCGACGGATCGATCGGCGAAGACCACGATCCGGAAACGCATCTGATTCCCGTGGTTCTCCACGCCGCCATGGGCAAACGGAAAAATGTCACGGTCTTTGGCACCGATTACCCCACGCCTGACGGCACCTGCATCCGCGACTACATCCATGTGGAAGACCTCTGTGCCGCCCACCTTGCCGCGATGGAGGCCCTCCGGCCCGGCGATGCACGGTTCTACAACCTGGGGATCGGCCGGGGCTACTCGGTCAAGGAAGTGCTCGATTCGGCTCGACGGGTTACGGGACTGGAAGTGCCCGTGGAGTACGGCACGCGACGGCCAGGCGATCCGGCCGTGTTGTTTGCCAACGCCGACAAGATCCGCCACGAACTCGGCTGGGCGCCCCGCTACACGGAAATCGACCCGATCGTCGCCACGGCCTGGAACTGGCTCAAGAACCATCCCGACGGCTACGGCGACTGAAGAGCAGGGCGTTACGACCAAAGATCCTTGGTGCGTCGGCGGATGGATTCGCTGGTGATGTCGCTTGCCACGTCGGTTTCCTCGTCGGCTTCGGCCTCGAGCGAGGTCGTCACGCGTTGGAACTGATCGACCGGGCCGTCGGCCAGGAAACGCGTCAGTTGAGCGTAGCCGTAGCGGTCGCCGAAGCTGCCCTGGTAGTGGTAATAGCGCAAGGGGAAGCAGACGTAGAGCGAATTCCTGGCCCGGGTCAGGGAGACGTAAAACAGACGCCGTTCCTCCTCGACGCCTTCGGGCGTGCCCGTGGCCATGTCGGAAGGGATGTTGCCGTCCGAGGCGTGGATCACGTAGACCACGTCCCACTCCAGCCCCTTGGCCGAATGGATCGTGCTGAGGATCAGGTAATCCTCGTCCAAAAGCGGCGGACCAGCCAGATCCTGGGTCGAGGCCGGCGGATCGAGGGTGATGTCCGCCAGCATCGTGCGCCGATCCTTGTAGCGTGAAGCGATCTGTTCCAACTGTTCAAGGTCCCGGGCACGGGGACGCGGATTGTCGTACAGTTCCTCCAGAAGCGGACTGTAGAACGTGCGGACCTGGTGGACCTGCGACGTCAAGTCTTGCTTCGACTGGGCGAGGTTTTCGAGCAGGCTGATCAGCTTGGGCCAAAGCTTGGCGGCCGACGCCGGCGGCTTCCACGCTCTCCATACGTCATAGCTCCCGCCCGCTTCCAAGAGCGTGCCCATCAGTTGATGGGCTTTGCGCGGGCCGATCCCCGGCAGGAGTGCCAAGAGCCGGAGCCCGGAGACGACGTCACGCGGGTTGTCGGCCAGACGCAAGAAGGCCAGCAGATCCTTGACGTGGGCCGTCTCGATGAACTTCAAACCGCCGTACTTGTAGAAGGGGATATTGCGCCGTGCCAGTTCGGCTTCCAGGAGCATGCTGTGATGCGACGCCCGGAACAGCACGGCCTGGCGGCGCAGATCGACCCCGGCCTCGCGATGTTCGAGAATCTGACGCACGACGAAGTCGGTCTGCTCCTCCTCGCTTTCGCAGGTCACCAGCCAGGGCCGCTCCCCCTCCTTGCGCTCGCACCAAAGATTCTTGGTGAACCGCTCGTGGCTCAAGGCGATGACCGCGTTGGTGGCGTCGAGGATCGGCTGTGTGCTGCGATAGTTCTGCTCAAGTGGGATGACCGTAGTGTTGGGGTATTGCTTGGGGAAGTCGAGGATGTTTCGCACGGTGGCCGCGCGGAACGAGTAGATCGACTGGGCATCGTCGCCAACGACGGTCAGGCCCTTCCCCTCGGGACGCAATTGGTGCAGGATCTCCGCCTGAAGGGCGTTGGTGTCCTGGTACTCGTCGACCAGCACGTAGTCGAACTGCTTGCGGATCGCCTCGCCGGCTTCGGAGTCGGACAGCACGGCGTGCCAGTAGACCAAGAGGTCGTCGTAGTCGAGCGACTGCGTCGACTCCTTGCGATCCACATAGGCATCGAAGAGCTGCTTCAACTCATCGGCCCACTCCTTGCACCAGGGGAACTGGGTGGCGAGGATCTGCGAGAGCTTCTTGCGGGCGTTGACGCAATGGCTATAGATGTCCATGCAGGTTCCCTTCTTGGGGAACCGCCGATCGTTCTTGGCCAGGCCCAGCTCAGTGCGGACCACGTTCATCAGGTCTTCCGAGTCGCCCCGGTCGTGGATCGAGAACTCGGCCGTCAGCCCGATCGCCTTGCCGTACTTGCGCAAGAGCCGGGTGGCGATGGCATGGAACGTTCCCCCCCAGGCTCGGGTGCTACGCAGCGGCTGTTCGCCGGCACTGGTCCGGCTGCGGCGCAGTTCGGCAAGCACGCCGTCGACCCGGCGGATCATCTCCGCGGCTGCCCGGCGGGTGAAGGTGAGCAGCAGGATCCGGCTGGGATCCACTCCGTTGGCGATCAGCCAAGCCACCCGATGTACGAGTGTGGCCGTCTTGCCCGTGCCAGCACCGGCCACGATCAGTAGCGGCGTATCGCTGTGCATGGCGGCGGCCCGCTGCTGTGGGTTCAGGTCGGACAGAAGGTTTTCGATCGCCGAGGTCTTGGTCATGAGCTTCCGTTTCTCCCTGGGAGAAAGATAATTCTACCAAGTCTCGCCGACGAAAGGTACCGTCAGCAGGGCCTCCTCTTGGTTAGCGGCCAGCCGTCATAGGGTTGGATAAACGGCCAGTGCTGTGCTGCCAGGCCTTCTTTGACAGGGTTTTCGCTGATGTATTCGATCCGCTGGCGGATCTCCTCTGGCGAATACAGAAAGACTTTGTAGGGACGCTCGGATCAGATGGGATGGTCAGCAGGGATCTCCGCGAAGCGGCAAAGCCTTTGGCGGCATCCACCGGCCAGTTTACGCCACATGGTCTCGGCCTCGTCCCGGTGCCGCCGGATGCAGAGATGCAGATGATTCGACAGGACGGCAGCGGCCCACACCGTATAACGCTCCCGCCGCACGACCTCTCCTAGGGCCTCACCAAGAGCTTGCCTCTTCGCGGCGTCAAACCAGGCCAGCGGGAATTCCAGTTTTGGCGCGGCCTCCCGCTTGAACCGTTTCAACTCTTCTCTCGACGGCTGCACGCGTTTTCGGCCAAAGTGGATCGGCCCCAGGTCGGTGAGCTTCTCTTGCCGGATCTCTTCCGATCCGCTACCACGTGGATCGTTCGGCAGCCAGTGGCCGTAACCGTGAAGGATCAGGTGGTGGGCGATGATGATCCGGGCGTGGGTGCGCAGCGGACCGCGAAGCGGCAAGCCCTCGTCGGGATCTTGAGGCCTGGGTGCCATAGAGCGAACAACCGATCTGCGGTGGCAGTGGAAGGTTCGCTCTTGTTATAGGCGCAGGGACCGGCTCAATCAAGCACGGACGGCGGTCTTGACCCACTTGTCAATCGCGGCGGCGGCCAAGCGGCCTTCGTTGATGGCGTGAACGACCAGCGATGCGCCGCGGACCGTGTCGCCGGCGGCGAAGACGCCATCCTGGCTGCACATCCAGTTGCGTACGACGAGGTTGCCGCGGCCGTTGTATTCGAGGCCCAATTGCTCGACGAGGCCGTCGTGGGCGACGTGGAGGAAGCCCATGGCCAACAGCACGAGATCGGCCTTGAGCACGAAGTCGGTGCCCGGCCGTTCGCGCATCTCCCAGCCCTTGGCGCCTTGGACCCATTCGACCTTGGAGCAGTGCAGTTGGGTGACGCCCTGCGGGGTGCCGAGCAGCGCCTTGGTCTGCACGCTCCAGCGACGCTCGCAGCCTTCTTCATGCGAGCTGGAGGTTCGCATGATCTTGGGCCAGGAGGGCCACGGCGTTTCCGGATTGCGCCGGGTGACGGGCGGTTTGGGGAGGATTTCGATCTGGGTGACCGAGGCCGCGCCTTGCCGGATCGACGTGCCGACGCAGTCGCTGCCCGTATCGCCGCCGCCGACGACCACGACGTGTTTGTCCTTGGCAAGAATGTTCTTCGGCCCGAGATTGTTGGCCGAGTCGCCCGCGTTGCGGCGATTCTGCTGGGTGAGGAACTCCAGTGCGTAATGGACGCCGCTGAGTTCGGCGCCGGGCGCCTTCAGTGCCCGCGGCACGCCCGCCCCCATGCACAGGCAGACCGCATCGAAGAGCTTGCGTAGATACCGGCCCGAGATGTCGACGCCGACTTTCACACCGGTTTCGAACCGAACGCCTTCCTCCCGCAGCTGTTCCAGGCGGCGGTCGATGATCCGTTTCTCCAGCTTGAAGTCGGGGATCCCGTAGCGCAGCAGGCCGCCGACGCGGTCATCCTTTTCGAAGACCACCACTTCGTGCCCGTAGCGGGCCAGTTGCTGGGCAGTGGCCAGGCCGGCAGGGCCCGAGCCGATGACGGCCACTTTCTTGCCGCTGCGCTGCGCCGGCCGGAGCGGCACGACCCAGCCCTCGGACCACGCTCGCTCGGAGATCTGATACTCGATCTGCTTGATCGCGACCGGATCGTCGTTGTAGTTCAGCGTGCACGCGGCTTCACAGGGGGCCGGGCAGACTCGCCCCGTGATCTCCGGGAAGTTGTTTGTCGAGTGCAGGTTGGCGGCCGCCTCGCGCCAGCGGTCCTTGTAGACCAGGTCGTTGAACTCGGGGATGCGGTTCTTGACCGGGCACCCATAGCCGTGGCAGAACGGAATCCCGCAGTCCATGCAGCGGGCCGCCTGCTCGTTGAGCACCTTGGCCACCAGCGGCCGGTCAACCTCGCGCCAGTCCTTGATCCGTTCCTCGACCGGACGATGCGGGGTCTCAACGCGTGAGAATTCCAGGAAACCAGTTGGGCTAGCCATGAATGCCTCGTTACATCTCGTTCAAACTAGAAGCGTGGTCGGAAAGCAGCAGTCAGCTATCAGCCTTCAGTTCTGCATTCATCATTCTGCATCTATCCGTCATCCGCCAAAAACTTCTTCGGTCGCCAAGGTCTGGTCGGCCTTGACGTGGTCGCGTTCGCGCAACTGCTCCAGGGCCTTGCGGTAGTCGATCGGCATCACCTTGACAAACTTGCCGGCCATCTCGTGCCAGTTGTCGAGGATCCGCTGGGCCTGCTGGCTGCCGGTCCACTTGTGGTGGCGGCTGATCAGGTCGTGCAGCACCCGGGCGTCCTCTTCCTGCCAGATCGATTCCAGTTCGACCATGTCGAGGTTGCAGAGGGTGTCGAACAACTGGTGCTCGTCGAGCACGTAAGCGATTCCACCGCTCATCCCGGCTGCGAAATTGCGGCCGGTCCGTCCGAGGACGACCACCGTGCCGCCGGTCATGTACTCGCAGCCGTGGTCGCCGACGCCTTCCACCACGGCGACCGCGCCGCTATTGCGTACGGCAAACCGTTCGCCGGCCAGGCCGTTGACGAACAGCTCGCCGCTCGTGGCCCCGTAGAGGACCGTGTTGCCGATGATCACGTTCTCTTGCGGGTCGAAGGGGGCCCCCGGGGGTGTGATCACGACGATTCGGCCGCCGGATAGTCCCTTGCCCACGTAGTCGTTCGACTCGCCGCTCAACCGGAGCGTGACGCCCGGGGCCAAGAAGGCTCCGAAGCTCTGGCCGGCGGAGCCGCGGAAGGTGATGTCGAGCGTGCCATCGCGGAGCCCCTTGGAGCCGAACCGTTTGACGATCCGATTGCTCAGGATCGCGCCCACCGTCCGGTGGATGTTGCGGATCGGCATCTCCAACCGCATTGGCTGGCTTGTCTGAAGGCACGGCTCGACCTTGCGGAGGATCTCCCAGTCGAGATGGTCCTTGTGGGTGTTGGTCTGCTTGCGCACGCACTGGCTCGGGCTGCCGTTGGAGCGATTCGGCGGGGCGAGAATCGCCGACAGGTCGAGCCCCTTGGCCTTCCAGTGGTCGATCGCCTTGCGGCAATTGAGCCGATCGACCCGGCCGATCATCTCCTCCATTGTGCGAAAGCCGAGTTGGGCCATGAGCTGCCGGATTTCCTCGGCAATGTAGGTGAGGAATCGCACGACATACTCCGGCTTGCCACCGAAACGGCCTCGCAACTCGGCCTTCTGCGTGGCAATCCCCACGGGACAGGTCCCCAGGTGGCACTTGCGCATCAAGAGGCAGCCCAAGGAGACGAGGGCCGACGTGCCGAAGCCGAACCGTTCGGCGCCCAACAGGGCGGCGATGACGATGTCGCGGCCGGTCTTCATCTGGCCGTCGGCCTGGACGCGGATCCGATCGCGGAGCCCGTTGAGCACGAGCGGTTGCTGTGTCTCGGCCAGGCCGAGTTCCCAGGGCGTGCCGGCATGCTTGATCGACGACCAAGGGCTGGCCCCGGTGCCGCCGTCGTGGCCGCTGATGAGCACCTCGTCGGCATTGCCCTTGGCCACGCCGGCCGCCACGGTCCCCACACCCACCTCGGAGACCAGCTTCACCGAGACCTCGCACTCCGGGTTGGCGCACTTCAGGTCATAGATCAACTGGGCCAGGTCCTCGATCGAGTAAATGTCGTGGTGCGGCGGCGGCGAGATGAGCGACACGCCGGGCGTCGAATGCCGTAGCTTGGCGATCTCCTCGGTCACCTTATGGCCGGGCAATTGGCCGCCTTCGCCCGGCTTGGCCCCCTGGGCCATCTTGATTTGCAGGATCTTGGCGTTGGCCAGATATTCGATCGTCACGCCGAACCGGGCGCTGGCCACCTGCTTGATCCCGCAGTTGGCCGAATCGCCGTCCTTCGACGGCCGGTAACGGTCCGGGTCTTCGCCCCCTTCGCCCGTGTTGGCCATCGCGCCGATCCGGTTCATGGCGATCGCCAGGGTTTCGTGGGCTTCCTTGCTGATCGATCCGTGCGACATCGCGCCGGTGTAGAACCGTTTGACGATCGCGCCGACCGGCTCGACCTCGTCGAGCGGCACCGGCGTGCCGGGGACGAACTCGAACAGCCCGCGGATCGTGCACAGGGCGCGGCTCTGGTTGTTGATCGCGTCGGAGTATTCGGCGTACGCCTGGCGGTCTTCGGTCATCACGGCATGCTGCAGCCGGGCGATCGTGGTCGGGTTCCAGAGATGCCGCTCACCGTCGGCGCGATAGTGGTATTCGCCGCCGAAATCCAACTCCAGCGCGGCCGGGTCGCGCGGCTGAAAGGCGGCCTGATGCCGCGTGAGGGCTTCGCTGGCGATCACGTCCAAGCCCGCCCCGCCGATCCGCGAGGCCGTTCCCTTGAAATACTTTTCGACGATCTCGCGACGCAGGCCGACGGCCTCGAACTGCTGGGCCGCATGGTAGCTTCGCAGGGTCGAGATGCCCATCTTGGACATCGTTTTCATAATCCCCTTCTTGACCGCCGTGATGTACTGATCGACCAGCTGCGTCACTTCCATGTCTTGCGGCAGATCGCCCTGCGTGTGCAGCTTGTGGATCGCCTCGAAGGCCAGGTAGGGGTTGATCGCATTGGCCCCATAGCCGCACAGCAGGCAGAAGTGCATCACTTCGCGCGGCTCGCCGCTTTCGACGACGATGCCCGCTTCGCTCCGCAGTCGCCGCTCCAAGAGCCCGTGGTGCAAGGCGGCCGTGGCCAACAGGCAGGGGATCGGCGCCTTGAGCGGGGAGATGTCGCGGTCGCTGAGGATCAACAGCGACGCCCCGTCGCGGATCGCCGCCGCGGCCGCGTCGACCAGGTCGGCCAGAGCCCGCCGCAACGCCTCGCCGGGATGCGGATCGTCGGCGTCGAACACGGCCGGCAACGTGGCCACCTTGAGATCGTCGTGCTTGACCGCGCGGAGCCGCTCGATGTCCTGGTTGGTCAGGATCGGGTGAGGCAGCTTCAACTGCCGGCAGTGCTGAGGCGTCTCGACCAGGAGGTTGCGCTGCTTGCCGGTGAACGACATCAACGACATCACCAGCCCCTCGCGCAACGGGTCGATCGGCGGGTTGGTTACCTGGGCAAACAACTGCTTGAAATAGCTGAACAGGAGCTTTTCGCGGTCCGAGAGGATGGCCAGCGGGGCGTCGTTGCCCATCGAGCCGACCGGCTCCTGCCCGTTGGCCGCCATGGGGGCGAGAATGACCCGCAGATCTTCCCCGGTGTAGCCGAAGGCCCGTAGACGCTGGGCCAGGGTCTCCGGGTCAATGTTCACCAGTTGCGGCGGCTCGAACAAACCGCGCAACTCGATACGGTTCTCTTCCAGCCATCGCCGGTAGGGACGCTGGCGCGCGATCTTCCCTTTGACCTCGGTGTCGACGACGATCCGGCCCTCTTGGGTGTCGACCAGGAACATCTTGCCCGGCTGAAGACGGCGTTTCTGGCCGACCTTCTCGGGCGGGAACTCGATCTCTCACACATGGCTGGCCAGGACGACCAGCCCATCGGTCGATACCGTGTAGCGGCAGGGCCGCAGGCCGTTGCGGTCGA
>JBDKTH010001054.1:0-6111 GCA_039680305.1 Thermoguttaceae bacterium
GCGACCGCCCGGAGCCGTCCCCTCGACAACCGTCCCCGCCGGGCTTGCCCCGGCGGAACGCAGGATGGGGTGAACTACCGGAGACATCCCCTCGACAAGCGTCCCCGCCGGGCTTGCCCCGGCGGAACGCAGGATTGGGTGAACTACCGGAGACGTCCCCTCGGCGAGCGTCCCCGCCGGGCTCGCCCCGGCGGAACGCAGGATTGGGTGAACAACCGAGGAATCACCCCCAAGTCATATTCCCCAAACGTCCCCACATAAAAGCCAAACTGAAACACGGGCTTCATGCCGCAGAAGTACGCTAGATTGTTCATATAGCGCAGCGCGACCTCACCGGGCGATTGCTCCGGCGGTCCACCCAGCACCAGGTGCACGTGATCCGCGACGATTCCCGCCCGCGAGAGAAGATCGCCGTGCTTCGCCGCAACGCTCAGGACCGTGTGCCGTGTCGCCGCGATTCGCTCCTCACGCACTTCTCGAAAGCGTTCCGCATGGACAAACGCGATGTGCAGGTTGTACCAGTACATGCCATGCGCTCCCTGTCGTGGCTGTGAGAGATCCACGTGGGGATTGCACACCTGATAGCAATCGAATATCGCTTGAACTCGCGGATCGGCCATCGGGTGATGGGCGGTCTGGCCACGGACGTAGTTCTCGACGTCCTCGCGTTTCGCGGTGCCGATGCTTCGCAGGGCATAATTCCGCTGGAACGCCTTCGGATGGCGTTGACGCACGAGATACTGAAGTCGTCCTTTGATTGATCGGACCAAGGTGTGTGGCGAGACCGCGGGCTTTGTGCTTACCAGGAATTGGCTGATGGCCGGTTGGGCGAAACGATGTTCAAGGACACGGACTCCGTCGGGCTCGGTCGCCTCGCGCAGTCCGGTGAGCCACTCTGTCGACGCAGGCAGTTGGCGCCAGAAGATCGTCAGGCTCCAGTTGAGTTGATACGCGATGCCGCAATTGTTGAGCGTGTAGAGTGGCTCTGGCGTAGTCATCAGTCTGCCCCCCCTAGAAATGCCATTCCCCTGATCCGCGATCTAGGCCGCGCGGATAGGCGTGCTGGCCATGAAGATGATTATGACACTTCCACGGATTCTCTCCAAGGTTCGCGATCCGGTAGTTCACCCAATCCCGTGTTCCGCCGGGGCGAGCCCGGCGGGGACGGGAGAGTGCGGTGGGGCGGTTGGTAGTTCACCCAATCCCGTGTTCCGCCGGGGCAAGCCCGGCGGGGACGCATGCCGGGCTAGAACCGCCAACGATCGGGGACGTATTTCCTCATCCGGTCGATGATCCCCGGGGTGTGAGGTGGCTCTTTCTGCGGCCGGGAGGCGGGCGGGCGGGAACCGGCCGGCACTTGGCTGACGGGATTCTGCTCCATGGGGACATGCGTCATGAGGAACTGCGGCCAGTAGCCTTCCAGTAGTTCCAGGCAGTCGCCCACGTCACCTCGCTGCAGCTTCGCGTCGGCCGGCGCAATCAGCTTGAGCAACTGCGGCCACTCCTTTTTGTCAAACTCCAGATTCGACAACTGCACGTCGTCGATCCAGACCTCGCCCGGGCCAAGCAGGTCGAAGCGGAGTTGTAGCCGGGAGAGGCCCTCCAGCGGCAGGTCGTTCACCGGCACGGAGATCGGCTTGGCGCCCCAGTCGGCCCCGAAAAAGGCACGCGGGGCCTGGTTGCCGCTGAGATAGGCAAAGCAGAAGAAATCCTGGCCTTCGCGTTTGCCGACCAACGACACGCGCACGGGCGGCTGCTGCGCCACGTTGGCGCCGCGCAGCCAGACGGAGATCGTCACGCGGCCGGTGCTGGGCGGATCGAACGGCTCGCTGATCAGCGTGGCCACCGGGCCCTGGGTGGCGATCCGCACCGCCCCCAGGCCTTCCCGCTTCTCCCGCGTATCCAGGCCGATCGTCACCCCGGGCTGACGCGAGGCGGCCCAGCCGGGGATCTGGCCATTGGTCCCCACGGGACGCTCGAAACCCGGGTTTTGCAGCACGTCCCACAGCGGCCGACTGCGGAGGAAGTCGGGCCGCAAGACGGCCGCCCGGTTGCCCAACTCGCCAATCCGGACTTCCAGGGCCGCTTGCACCTCGTTGGGCCAGGAGACCTGCGCCCGCGCCAAACGCACGTCGGGCGCCGACAGACGCACGCCCACTAGGTCATAGGCCCCTAGTTCCACCGTCCACGAAACATTCCCCCCCGAACCCGGCGCCAGCGGCGGCACTTCGCGCAGCCCGCTGAGCTCTTCCAACCGGCAGGTGGCCCCCGCGGCCAACTCCAGCCGGACTGTCGAGGCAAACGGGGCGTCGTTCACCAGGTACACGTAGGTGCTGCTTCCCGACGTGCCATAACGGATCGTCACCGGCTGGGTCGACGGGGTCCCCGGCTGATCGGTCAGGCGTTGGAAACGGATCGCCGGCAACCGGCGATAGACGGCCACCAGCCGGCGCAATGCGTCCTCCTGCCCCAGCGGCAACTCCCACCCGCCATCGAAGATCACTTGCGCGTCGAGCGTGGCCAGGCTGTGGACGAACCGCCGGCGGTTCTGCGCGCCGGCCGGAACCGCCTGAGTCGCCAGCCAGGTGTAGGTCGGTTTGAACGGACTCTTGGCATCGAACGACGCCAGGCGGATCTCTTGCGGCTTGTGGAAGAAGAGGCTTCCCTGCTCCGGCAGTTCCTGGAAGTAGCGGTCGACGTCGGGCATCTGCTTGATTTCCAGGTTCACCGCCTGCGAGCCGAGCGACCACCGCGGCGCAATCCGCTCCGGACGCAGCAGGACGATCTCCTTGGTCGACCCGTAGCGGCGCGCGTCGATCCCCATGCGCAAAAGCGACTCCGTCATGCTCAGTCGCTTCGCCAAAGCCGGCTGCAGCAGGCGCTCGTTTTCCTGGCCGCCAAACAGGTGCGCTCCGGCCAGGTAGAGCCGCGTGCCAGGGCGAGCCGCCGCCACTTCCGCCTGCACCCGCCGATAGAACCGGCTCAACTGATCCGCACGCCACTCCAGCCACTCACCCGCGCGTTCCCCGGTGAGGAACCGGGCCCGCTCGGCAAACCGGCCGGGGCCCTCGCCGGGCACGCGAATCCGCGTCATCTGCTCGAAGCGGGCGATCGTCGCATCGTCCAGGCCCCAGTCCGGCCCGGGAAGCTGCGCGTAACCATACGCGGAAAGCTGCAGCGACAGGCCGCCGAACGACGGATGCCGGCCGTAGCGTGCGGCCAACTCATGAACCACGGCCAACATCGCTTCCTGGACCCGCGGATCGAGCACGTTGTAGTACGGGGCCATGCCGCGCTGCGGCGGGTAGGCCTCTTGCCAGGTCTGCCCTTCCGGCCCGATCCACTGGAGCCCCACGACCTCCGGCCCGCCACGACGCACGAGGGTCTCCAATTGCGGCAGCGGGGCGCCGAATTCCAACGCCGGGATCAGCTGGAGCCGCTCGCGGTCAAACAATCGCAGGAGCATCTCCAACACGTCCTTGCGCATCGGGTCCTGCCCGGTCTCGAAAAACACGCCCGTGTCGTAACGCGGCGTCGGCTCGAGCAACTGGCTGGGATAGATCGTGCTCCCGTCGGCCAGCACGCCGACCATCAGGCCGTTGAAGCCGACGTAGTTGAGATACTCGACCAGCCGGGTGCCGCCCTCGTAGAACGTCACCCAGTCGTCCACGCCCAGGTCGCTCATCGGGCCCTGCGCCTCGCTGGCCGAGAAATTCTCGGGAAACAGCGGCCGGTCGAGGTAGGCCGCCAGGAGCCGTTCCGGCCGGCCCTGCCCGGGAAAGGCCCGCGGCAAATGCTCGCCGACGGCATAGACGCGGAGCTTGCCGTACACGGCCGGCTCGCGGTCGCGCCGGTTGGTGATCAACACCAAGGGGGCCTTGGTCCGTGGCCAGAAGATGAGCCGGTGCCGGTTCCACTGCGGCGGCCCGATCATCCCGGTCACCTCCTCGGCCTGATCGATGCCCGAGTCGATCCCAATCGGCAGCACGGCTCCGGCCGCATTCGGCTCGACGATGCTGATGCCCATCGTCTGCGGCACGTCGCTGGGATAGTCGACCTCCAGGATGTACGGCTGGCCCGGCTCGTCGATCGGCAGCGTGTACGCCTCCCACGGCACGTCGCCCTTGTCGCGCGGCATGCTCAACTGCACGACCGGGCCAAGGGTCGGATGCCGGACAACCGACACGTGGCCGTTGCCCAGCGGCCCTTTCCAGAGCCAGTTGGCTCGATGCCACTGCGGCAGCTTGCCCAGACGCTCCCACCACTTGGAGCTCGTCGGGTCGATCTCCACCAGCGACCCGGGCGGGACCAGCGTTTGCGCGGGCATGGCCGGCGACTCGGGCCGGAGCACCAACAACTGAATCTTGCGCTGCGCCAACGGCTTGTTCCAGCCGATCGGCACCCGGCTCGCTTGCGGCAAACGAAGCACCGGGGCGTTCGTCGCCGTGATCACCAAGTCGTAAATCCCCTCCTGCTCCGGCAGCCGCACCTCGCGTTCAATCGACACCGGCTCTCCAACCGACAACACGAACTCTTCCGGACGCCGCAGATCTTGCGAGGTCCGGGCGGCCACCAGGGCAATCGTGATCCGCACCTTGTTCTGCCGATCGGGCTCCAACAAATGCGGCTCCAAGGCGAACCGCAACGTTTCGCCGGGCGTAAAGACAAGCGAGTCGTGCTTGAGCGTCACCCGAAGCTTGTCGTCGGCCATCCGACGGATCAGCAAACGGTTGCCGCGGTCGTCGAGATCGGTGTTATGGATGCCCTCCACCAGATTGGCCAACGGAATCTCCACGCGCGTCGGCTGCCCCGGACCGTTGACCGGCCCAACCTCCACCAGCAACTTGGCTTCCAGCGGCGCGGTGATGAGCAGATCGACGCCGTCGTAGGTGCGCGGACTTCGCTGGCGGAACAGCAGGCGCCCGGCGTCCGACCACATCGACCCGGGCTCGTCGGCTTCGATCCCCAGGCAGCGAGGTTCGGAAAGAGCCCCCTCGCTCACGGCGATCCGCCCTTGCCAGACCTGCTCGGCCCCGCCGCCCCAGGCAACGCGCACGCGCATCGTCTCGCCCGCCGCCGCCGTATGGAGACAGACCGCCAGACAGACCGCCAGCGCACACTGGCAGCCACCGCGGACCACGACGTCACTCCAGGACGTCCCCGGTCGCGGCGATGTCTTCGGACTTCCCTGTCCGATCATCGTCAACCCAGCAGAAGAGAAAGGTGGCGGTAAAGTCTCCCCTCGCAAGCGCGAGGAGCCGGATTATACCGACACTCAATCCTCCTCCCCAAGACCGGATTGTGACGAACCCCGCGGGGCGATCTTTGAGCACACGACAACCGAAGGCAAGCTCGCCCTAGGGAACGATAGAGAACATAGGACCCCTGGGATTACTACAACCTCTGGAGATTATAGGCCCCATGGATCCCATTAGTCCTACCAGTTCCATAGCCCTCACCCGTTCGCCAAAAAAACTAGCAACTGAGCCAGCCGATCGATTATGCTCATGCCTGGAGGCACTGCGCCTCACAAGCCTCTTGATCTTTGACAATTTACTCTGCCATAACACTTGCCTTCATGGCTGTGCGCTCACCTCATAGGCTGTGGCGGCTTGTCATTCGTTTCGCCATCAAAGGGAGGTCCTTGCAGCATCCTAAGATGGCCCCATTGCAACGTAGCTCTGCAGAGTTAGGCATGTTCCGGGCTTTTTCGATGTCCGCAATCGCTTGCCCTGCTTCATGTTATGATTTCGTGCACGACTCTCGAGTTTCTGGCCACGATGCGAATACGACGCGCACGAAAGCACAAACGCCGCACCTATGAGGGGAGAGGCATAAGGCTCTTGTACCGCCTCAGCCCCGCCTACCCGTGACGCGTCCACCAGACACGGTTCATTCCGGCCCGGCGATGAAGATCTCATCCAAGGGAGAGAGTTGTTCCGAGGAGCCGGTGCGAATCGCCTGCTCATACTCGGCGAGCACCTCTTGGAGTGGCTCGACGAGGTTGGCACAACGGTCGGCCACGTCGTTAACCTCCCACCGGTCGTCCGGCTTCACGAACAACTCCGGCGGCTCGGCGTCGCGCAAATACCAGGCCGGCACGCGGATCGC
>JBDKTH010000720.1:0-10091 GCA_039680305.1 Thermoguttaceae bacterium
ATCCCGCGCAAGGCGGTCTCAAGAACTTCATGGTCAAGCGGATCTTGTCCTTCGGGATGATCCTGGCGATCGCCTTCCTGCTCCTGGTCTCCTTGATCGTCAGCGCGATCCTCTCCGCCTTCGGTCAGTATATTGCCAACCTGCTATCAGGCCAGATCTCCCAGACGTTCTTACAGGTGGCCAATTTCACCATCTCCTTGGTGGTGATCGCCGTGCTGTTCGCCGCAATGTTCCGCTGGCTCCCCGATGCTCGCACCGCCTGGAAGGACGTGATTTTCGGAGCGATCGTCACGACCCTGCTGTTCCTGCTCGGCCGGACCCTGATCGGCCTCTACCTGGGCAATACGAACATCGGTTCGGCCTACGGCGCCGCCGGCTCCCTGGTGCTGGTCCTCATCTGGATTTACTACTCGTCGATCATCCTCCTCTTGGGCGCCGAGTTCACCCACGTCTGGGCTCGCCACCACGGCAACGTCGAGCCGGTCGAAGGCGCCGTCCGCGTCGAACAACGCACGATCCGCGCCGGCAGCCAGACCTGATTGCCCTGGGACAACTCCCTCTCCCCAAGCAACATTATGCATCAGCTAGCAGGGGGTGTTGGAGAATAAGGACTTAAGTGCGTGCTGGCAATGCTTCTGTGGCGTCCGGACGACACCTAAGTCCCTATTTTTCGACGGATGGTGCTAGCTGATGCATAATGTTGCCAAGGGAGAGGGAACCGCGTTCGTACGTTTTTTCATTTTCACGGGACTCACCCCCGCGGCCGCTCGAACTGGGGCACTGCGGATGGTTGCGGAGTTTTGGCTGATTGCTCCGCCAGCCGCGTTCCATGCACATCCGGGCGTGATTCGCATGGTCCGGGGCACCGGAGAAGATCGCCGCGGCGTCGATGTCCTTGGCCTCCTTGAGCATCGCCTCCAGCGAGTCGTAGACGTTGTTACATCGGAATCGGTCGCGGAGCTTGGCCCGCCGGTCGGGATAGAGGTCGGTCACGCCGGTCACAACACATTTGGGATGCTCGTGCCACCAGAACGTCGCCCCAAACCGCCCTCCCACCACGCCGAGCCGGATCTTCTTCGTGCTCTCCGCTGGATACGCCCGGCCCACCTGCGTGCCAATCGCCGCAGCCACGATCGTGGCCTTGCCTGAGACTTCCAGAAAACCTTGCCGCTCACCAACATTCGTCGTCCGCCCTCGTCTTGGCGTCCCGCTCGCCGCCGTCATCGCATCCGTTGCTCCCGACGCTATAGATCCGATAGCCACCGTCCGGTTCGCGGCAATACCGCAATGGTTCGTCGCTAAACGGATCCTTGGGCACGTCGGGCAGATAGGTGGGAACCAGATCGCTCAGATCATCGGGAAGCGACCAATGGTCCAGGGTGTACCAACGCAGAGCGACCGTGGCTAGGAGCAGGCGAAGACTAACGCGGCGATGCCTGTCGGAGTTCTCGATGGCGGACCGTTCAGAATAAGACGCCGTCGTGGGCGCTTCGCCGAGATTCGGCCACTGCCCCCAGACATAACGCTCCCAGCGGATCTCCGTGGCCACCTGCTCGTCGAGCGGCTCCCATGCCGTCTCAATCTCCTGAACGACACCTAGAACGGTCTTGCAGTCCTCGGTGCTTAGCTGATCCCGCATCAACCTAAGCGAAAAAGCGGCAATGGACTCGGGCGCTTGAACCGCCCTGCGATGTGATGCGAGTCCGCCATAGGACGCCTGACCCAGACGCAACATGTCGCAATAGCTTCGTACGCTATCGGAGAACCGGCTCGCTAGCCCAGCTTCGGCCATGAGGACCTTGGTGAGTTGGTCAAACTCGCACAGGTCTGCTCGTTCGTCCTGCCGGGTATAGGTGAGCGGCACGCGGCACGGTCGGGCAAGCCCGCGTCGGGCCGTTTCCAACGCCGCCCGATGCTCTGCAATGAACGCCTTCCGCTCGTCGATCGTTGCGGGGATCTTCAACCCCGCAAGCATTCGCTCGGCCGCGATCAGGTCGTCAAAGCCATTCGGGTTCGGTAACTCCGGCAACGGCTCCAGCGGGGCCGGCGTGGGCTTGGGCTTGCGGCCTGCCGCGGCAGGAATGCGATGGAGATCGGAATACCAATGATTGGCGACTAAGGCCACCTGCATCGCCGAACCTACCACTGCAAGCGTCATCGCGATGCCTTCAGCAATTCCTCGAAACCATCGCTTCCACTTTGCAGGGCGAGGCGGTTTGCCCGAGGGCGTTTTTCCCATCCGATTCAGGACACTGATCGCACAGGACCAAGTCAGTATGCCCAAGTTCAACCCCGCCGTTATCCAAATCCCAGTATCGATCCTCCACGCGTCGGCAGGGATCCGTCTCAACACGGCCGCGGCGGTCGCCACGACGACCATTAGCAGAAGCAAATCCCGTATGCCGAACTGCATACGCTGCCGAGGGACTACTTCCGCCGGTGGCTTTTGGTGTCGGAGTTGGTTTGTCAAGGCAATCTGATAGCACTTCGAAAGCCCGATGCCCAAGGCCGCCATCAGCGCAAACGTGAGCACCGCGCCGTACGCCTCCATCGCGGCCAGTATGACCAGCGGCGTTTCTACGGCAACCGCTCGGAGAAACCAGTGTGCCCGACCCAACGCTGCCCAGATCGTCGCCCCCAACACGGCAAAGTAAAACACGAACGCCAGGATCACCGAACTGCCCCATTCCGGCATTATGAATTCCTCAGATCGTTAATCGTGTCCCATGGCTTGCCTTCTGGGCAAGCCGTGGCGTCGAAGACTCACCGACAGTGTCGCCCTCGATTCTACCTTGGCCTCCTGCTGCCGAAAACGGTCCGAGGGAATCCGCTGGCCTCTCGAGGGTTCCGCATCGACTGGCGATCTTGCATTCGGAAGGCCACGTCGCCAAAGCCAGCAACGGAACTGGACGAGCCGCCGAACAGTTTGGACGATCGCGCAATTTCTTGCGGGGTCGCGAAAAGATGGCTTGCCAACTTGTCTCATCGCGGGCTCTTCCCGGGGGGCGACGTGGCCAACTCAATAGACAAAAATGTCACCACGAAGACGCGGAGACGGGGAAGAGGGGGCGAATCCGGCGAGCGGTTTCGAAACCCTTGGCCGGTTCAGGGGTTCAAGAGGATAACCCGGCCGCATGATTGACATTAATGGGGCAGCCATGGTAGGCTCGATCCCCGGAAGAGGCATATCATCACCGTTAGGAACAGAGGGAATCCCTGGGCTGAATTCCTGCGGCGTCGCGATGCACACCAAGCCAGACCTGCTCAGACGCCCATCGGAATCCCCCAAGAGCCCTGAGGGACAAGAACCGCATGGCCGTCCTGCGCCCACGCCCTGCCTTGCGGCTCGGCGAGCGCCGTGACGGTCCCCCGGAGCAGCGTTATGACCGAGTCGCTCGATCTTGCCAAGATTGTCTGCTGCGTGGCCCTGGTCGTGCTTGTTTGGCACGCGGATGTTCCCGCCTGGGCCGAACCGTCGGTCCCGCCTGCCGAGGCTGCCGTGTCGCGAGACAAACCGGCCCCCAAGCCGCGAGGCGAGCGCGGCCGCAAGCACGTCGCTCCGATGGATCGCGAATCGTCTGGGCATCGCGACATGCCCGAAGTGCCCGTCGCGCCGCAGCCGGCGGCGCCGACCGGTCCGGTTCAGTCGCGGCCGATCAATGCCGGCTTCGTGATCCTCGCCGGCCAATATTCCCCGCCCCCCTACACGGTCCAATGGATTGACAACGGCCTCTGTGTCAACGACGTCCGAGTCCCCATCGAAGGGCCGGCGATGCCCGCACGCCGCGGGGCGCGGCCACTGCCGCCGCCCCCGTCCCGGCTGCCCTGGCGCCAGATCGCGAGGCTTGAACACCAACTGCGCTGCAACGGCCTCCTGCTGAGCCTCGACGGCGAGTCGGTGATGATGTTGCCGCCAAGCGAGGCCGTGCGGATCATGGAGATTCTCGCGGGCGATGATGCCCCGGAAGTCAAGGTCGAGGCGCTGGCCAAGGCCGGTTAATCCAACTACAGTTCGGGCCAAAGGGCCACGCTGGCGGAGAGTTTCCAGACCAGCGACGAACTGGTCAACCGCGTGGCGGGCATCAAGGAAGCGCTCAAGAACAGCCCGGTCGTCGCCGCCACCACGACGGCGCCGTCCAACACCGTCGCCTGTGCCTTGACCGTTTCGAGCATGGCCCTGACGGTGTTCGCCCTGGGCACGATCCTCACCCACCGCCCCCGCCGGCGCCAAGGCTGGCGCGGCTGGAGCCCCTCGCCCACCGGCTGCCGCCTGGTCGTCCGCTGCGTTGTCCTCCTTATCCTCCTGAGCATATTCGACCTGGCCTGCACGCTCCTGGCCGTGCGCTCGGGCGGCTTCTGGGAGCTTAATCCCGTCGCGGAACACCTCGTCGGCGACGTCGGCACGATCATCCTCTTCAAGAGCACGTTGATCGCCGGCGGCGCCGCGATCCTCCTCGCTTTCCGCCGCTACCGCTTCACCCAGAACGCCGCCTGGTGGGTCTGTGTCTTCCACATGGTGTTGATCCTCCGCTGGGCCACCTACAGCTCGCTCTTTTTGACGTGAGTTGGCGGTGGGCAGGACGCAGTACACGGTGGCTAGAATCGTAGCAGGCACGCTCCGCCGTGCCGCTGGCTTGCTTCCGAGGCGGCGATCCACTTGGGCCGGCGCCTCTCTCGCTTCCACCTTCCCGCCGAGAAAGCTCCCTCATTCACCCTTCATCCTTCATCATTCCGCCTTCATCATTTCTTTCTTGGGGGGTGGCCAATTCTTGCTTTGACGATCCGCCTGCAATAGGGCATGATGAGGGCATGAACAAGCAGCCTAATCAATCGAACGACGGGCAGAGCCCTGACAAGTCGGTCCAAGAATGCCGGAGGCAGCCTGACCGACGGAATGTCGCGGAAATGCTGATCGACCAGTGGGTCGACTCCTACATGCCGCTTTACGATCAGTTCTTGCGTCATACCCTCAGAGTCCTTGGGCGTCCCGCCGCGGAGAAATACTTGCGTCGCGCGTGGGCCAAGGGGCGTCAAGGAGCGCACGCATTTCTGGTAAGGAACCATCCGAGTTGGGGCTTCAAGAAGATCAAGCCCGAAGATCTCCCGGAGAATCCCCTGGAATTCACCAATCCCGACGTCCCGGCGATGGCCAAGGCCAAATGCCTCGATGACGTGAGGACCTGGTTGGGGCTGACGCCCGAAGAGGTGGCCTCACCGCCGCGCAGCACAAGTCCCGACGGACAACCGACGAACCGACCCCCTTGTTAGTCAAGTCGCTCATCCGGCAAACGATCGGCCGTGTCGAAGCAGGCCTCTGCTCCCTGCTGCCCAAGCTCCCCCGCCTGTCGCTCTGCGACGTGAGAATCTCCCAAGGGCGAAGGACGGTAGCGACAGCTGATAGCTAATAGCTGATAGCCGAGGAGCCATCGCAAGTAACCCCCACGGCGCGCAAAAAGAGACCCGCCAAACCGCACGTTCGACGGGTCGTCATTTAACCAGAGTGGGCGGTAGAGGGCTCGAACCTCCGACCCCCAGCTTGTCGAGCTGGTGCTCTAACCAACTGAGCTAACCGCCCTAATCCCCCCGATCAAGCGGGCCGGTGATCAAGATCCCCGGGGCACGATCGGTTGGCTGTGAAGCATCTAAATTTGACATGCGAACCGAGAATCGTCAAGGGGGCACTTCATTGGATAGCGGGTGCCCGAACGGGCTCCCCATCCGCGTGGTCTCTCTTGTAAGGGCTTCTCGGTCCGCCTATACTTAACCCGTAATTCTATCGTAACTTATCCTCGCCGAGTCCAGATTTTGTGCGTCCTTTGTATCGACGCCCACCCGGCGGGGACCGAAAAGAAGGTAACCTGGAGAATCATGTTAAGAGTTCACCTGCCCGACGGATCGGTCAAAGAGTACTCGCGTCGCGTTCGTCCGATCGATATTGCCGCCGAGATTGGCCCCCGATTGGCCAAAGCGACGCTCGCAGCCGAGGTGGATGGGCAGGTGGTCGGGGCCAATACGCCGCTGCCGGAAGAGGGGGAGGTCAAGCTTCGCCTGCTGACCAAGAAGGACCCCGAAGCGATGGCCGTGATGCGGCATTCGTGTGCCCATATCATGGCCCGGGCCGTGATGCGGCTCTACGAGGGCGTGCAGTTGGCCTTCGGCCCCACGGTCGAAAACGGCTTCTACTACGACTTCCAGCTCGAGCAGCCGATCTCCGAGGCCGACTTCCCCAAGATCGAGGCCGAGATGGCCAAGATCGTCAAGGAAGACGAGGCGTTTGAGCGGGTCGAGGAGTCACGCGACAAGGCGATCGCCCTGTGCCGCGACCTGGGGCAGACGCTCAAGGTCGAGCACATCGAAGGCGGCCTGTCGAGCGAAGCCACGCTTTCCTTCTACCGCCAGGGCGAGTTCGTCGATCTGTGCCGCGGCCCTCACATCCCGTCGGCCGGCGCGGTCGGCGCGTTCAAGCTGTTATCGGTGGCTGGCGCCTACTGGAAGGGCGACGCCTCGAACCAGCAGTTGCAGCGGCTCTATGGCACCGCCTGGTTCAGCAAGGAAGACCTCGACGCCTATATCCAGCGCGTCGAAGAAGCCAAACGTCGCGACCACCGCACGCTCGGCAAGCAGCTCGAGCTGTTCATGATCGATACGACCGTCGGCTCGGGCCTCGTGCTCTGGCTGCCCAAGGGGGCCATTATTCGCCGGGAACTGGAGAACTTCCTCTACGGCGAACTGATGCGGCGCGGCTACGTTCCCGTCTATACGCCGCATGTCGGCCGCGTCGAGTTGTACCAGACTTCGGGCCACTACCCGTACTATTCCGACAGTCAGTTCCCGCCGATCGAGATGAAGGACGGCGAGCGGTACTTGCTCAAGCCGATGAACTGCCCGCACCATATTAAGATCTACCAGTCGAAGCCGCGGAGCTACCGCGACCTGCCGCTGCGCCTGGCGGAGTTCGGCACGGTCTATCGGTTCGAGCAGTCGGGCGAACTGAGCGGCATGACCCGGGTGCGCGGGTTTACCCAGGACGACGCCCACATCTTCTGCACGCCGGAGCAGGTGGCCGACGAGTTCCGCAATTGCGTGGCGATGACCCAGTTGGTGCTCCGCACGCTCGGTCTGGACGACTACCGCGTGCGTCTCGGCTTCCGCGATCCGGCGAGCACCAAGTATGTCGGCAGCGCCGAGACCTGGGCCACGGCCGAAGCGGCCCTGGAGGCGGTCGCCCGGGAAATGGACCTGCCAAACCTTTCGATCGAACGGGGCGAGGCCGCTTTTTATGGCCCGAAGGCCGACTTCGTCGTGGCCGACGCCCTAGGGCGCGACTGGCAACTCGGCACGGTTCAGCTGGACTACAACCTGCCGAGCACGGAACGCTTTGCGTTGGAGTACATCGGCCCCGACAACCGTCCGCACCGGCCGGTGATGATCCATCGGGCGCCGTTCGGGTCGTTCGAACGGTTCGTTGGCATGCTGATCGAGCACTTTGCCGGCGCGTTTCCGTTGTGGCTGGCGCCTGAGCAGGTGCGCGTGCTCGTGGTCAGCCAGAAGTTCGAAGAGTATGGCCGCCAGGTCGAGCAGCGTCTGGCCGACGCGGGGCTGCGCGTGACGGGCGACTATCGGGCGGAAAAGATCGGTTCGAAGATCCGCGATGCCCAGCTGCAGCTCATTCCCTATATGCTGATCATCGGCGGCCGGGAGATGGAGCAGGGAGCCGTGGCGGTTCGCGACCGGATCGAGGGCGACCTGGGCAGCATGTCGATCGACGCCGCCTTGGACAAGTTCCGCCAGGAAATCGCGGCCAAGACCGTTCGTCAGGTTGCCAAGGGCTCGGCGGGGCTCGGACAGTCGTGAGGGTGGGTCGCCGGAGTTAGTAAGAGGGGGTGACGGGCCTAGTTGACTCGGGCCCACCGCCTGGCAATACTCTTGTGCAAGAAGTTGGGGCCGGCCCCTGCGGAGAACGCCCGCAAGAGCCGACCTAATAATGTAGGCTTTGAGTAAAGTTGTTTCATTCTTCACAACTCGATTAGTAGAGGAGGAGCGTGGCTATCGACGCAAAACAGCAGCAGCAGAGGGTGAACGAGCAAATCCGCACGTCACCCGTGCGAGTCATCGGGGCCGAAGGTGATCAGATGGGCATCATGCCCACGGACGAGGCTCTGTCGGCGGCTCGCCAGATCGGTTTGGATCTGGTCGAAGTCGCTCCCACGGAGCGGCCGCCGGTTTGCCGGATCATGGATTTCGGCAAATTCAAGTACCAACAGAAGAAGCGGCAACACAAGAGTCACTCCCACCAGATCAAGATCAAAGAGATTCGCGTTCGCCCCAAGACCGGCGAGCACGACGTGCAGGTGAAGGTCACCAAGGCGCGGGAGTTCCTCACGGACAAGAACAAGGTCCTGCTGTCGGTCATGTTCCGTGGCCGGGAATTGGCGCATATCGACGAGGGGAGGCGAATGATCACCGAAATCCTTGCCATGCTGGAGGATGTCGGGCGAGTCGAAGCGCCGCCGAGTCAGCAAGGACGACGAATCCTGTGCACCTTGACGCCTAAGTAAGGCCGATTCAGGGCTGTCGCAGGGCGTCCCTGTGGCGATTCCCCCTTCCTTCGGGAGTTTGGCGGGACAGGGGTGTCGTTTCGTCTGCGGTCGCCATTATCGCGCCCATGCTAAAGAGGGGTTCGGTGTTCCGCCGTATCTCTTTTCTGGCAGAGGGGAGGGGGGCGGTTTTTCTCCTTCCCCCTTTCTCCGGCCGCTGGATAGTTTATAATGCGAGGTCTCGCGTCTTGCGGTACTAGTCAAAAGGGATTGTCAGAGATCATGCCAAAGCAGAAAACCCACAAGGCGACCAAGAAGCGTTTTCGGTTGACGGCCAACGGCAAGGCCAAGCACCGCCACGCGGGCACCAGCCACTTGGCGACCCGAAAGACCCACAAGCAGAAGCGGAATCTCCGCGGCACGACCGTCGTGGAAGGCGTGGAAGCCGTTCGGATCGCCGCGGCGCTGTGTGGGAATAGCTACTGAGTCGGTCCCTGTCGCAACCACTCACATCAGGTCGACTGGGGCCGTGTCACTCGTGCTCCCGTCGGCGTTCCAATTGAGGACATCGCGAGACAGGCATCCAACGCCTCCCTTCCTCAAAGGAGAGGGGCCTGAGGCTCGCCCAGTGATTGAAGGACAATCATGAGAACCACTAAGGGTTCCGCCCGAACCAAGGCGAAGAATCGCCTCTTCCACAAGGTCAAAGGCTATGTCGGCGGCCGTCGGCGCTTGCTGCGTACGGCCAAGGAAACCTTGATCCGCGCTGGCGTCTACGCCGTGCGCGATCGTCGCGTACGCAAACGCGACTTCCGGCAGCTGTGGATCATCCGTATCAACGCCGCGGTGCGCGAGCGGGGGCTGCGATACAGCGAGTTCATCAATGGGCTCCACAAGGCCAACATCGCCTTGGACCGGAAGATGCTCGCCGAGATGGCCGTGACCGATCCGGCCGGTTTCGATCAGGTCGTCGCCCAGGTCCGTCAGGCCCTCCAGGCCTAGAGCGACCTGCGGTCCATCGAACGAAAACACACGGGACAGCAGTTGCGGCTGCTGTCCCGGTTTCGTTGATGGAAGGCGATCCGAGGCTGTCAGCCACTCACTCACTTCTTTTTGGCGATCGCCCGCTCCAGGCACTTGATGGCCTTAGCCAGCTGCGGATCGACGTAGGTCTCCGACGCGTTGGTGGCACTGCCCACGCCGTTGGGCTTGTAGAGATCCCGCTGGTTTCGCCATCGCAGCAGATTGGCCAACTCTTGGCCGTCGACCACCACCTCGCACCCCTTGTCGGGCGACACGCCCCACGACTCGGCGCTGAGGCTGCGATGGATGTCCTTGCCGCTCGGCCGCCAGTAGCTGGCCATCGTCAGCTTCAAGACCCCGTGGCCGGGCTCCAGGTCGATGATCTCCTGGACTCTTCCCTTTCCGAAGGAACGCTGCCCGACGACCACCGCACGCTGGTGATCCTGCAAGCAGGCGGCCAGGATTTCGCTGGCGCTGGCCGTGAACTGGTTGACCAGAACGACGATCGGGAAGTCTGTATACTGGGCGGCG
>JBDKTH010000403.1:0-6173 GCA_039680305.1 Thermoguttaceae bacterium
GCTTGCCGGGACGGTCCGTTTTGAGCTTGGGCGTGCCGTCGTCCTGCGCGGCCACGGCGACCGGCTTGGGAGCCACGCGGTACTGAGCCACCTGCCTCGGCGTAAGCTTGTTGGGATCCAGCGAGCCGGTGGTCAGCAGGATCGCGTCGCAGCGTCCGTACACGCTCGTGGTGTAGCGGAGCCCCAGCATGTGCTCGCCTGCGGAAAGCTCCACCGTCCCAACGCACTGCCAAAGCCAGTCGGCGTCGCGGAATCCGCCCGATTCCTTCTCGACGGGCATGCCGTCGACGGTGAGTCGGAACCGCCGCGTGCCGGGCTGATAGTCCTTGAACTCCCGGGCCCGGGTCCAGAGGTGATAGGTTCCGGTCCGAGGCAGTTCGACGGCGGTCAAGGCCTCAGCGATCGGCGGCTTGGCCCCGTTGATCCCCAAGTAGCTCGCACCCAACGCATCGCGATCGCGCACCGCGTTCCAGTCGCCGGGGAACTGGAACTGCTCAGCCTCGATGCAGATTGTGACATCCTTCTTGCTCTTGCCCGCCCCCTCCTGTGCCATGGCTTGGGAAGTGGCCAAGGGTACCTGGACCAGAGTGATCGCCAAGCACATGGAGAGGAACGCTGGAGCGGAACGCGTCGGAAGAAGCGAAGACAACATGCTTAGGCTCGCCGAAGGTTGCAGGAGACAAAAGGGGCCAAACGAGTGTTCCTTCAGGGATTCTACCCCGTTCTTGGCCTAGTTCTTTCGATTCTATCGAGCCCCCCTTTCAGCCACAACTACGTAAATGCGCAAACAATCTTCCGGCTTGCGTCACTGGCGAGGTCTTTGCGCTGGCGGCGTGGAATGCCGCATCAATGGTAAGCCAGCGGCACGGCGGAGCGGGCCTGTTACTTTTCTTGGGGCAGCGATGCCAACAGATCGCCGAGGCGGGCCTGATCGAGGCGAGCCTGGTGGAAGAGGGGGAGGAGTTGGCGGTAGAGATCTGCTCGGGTGGGGTCGGGCCGGTCGACCGATTCGAACTGGTGGACCTGATCGATGGGGCGGAAGTCACTCCACAGACCGCAGGCCACGGCGGCCGTGGCGGCCGCGCCGAGCGAGCCGGCCTCCTGGCCGACGTTCGTCTTGAGCAGATCGGTCTCCAGCACGTCGGCGAAGAGTTGCCGCCACATCGGGCTGCGAGTGGCGCCGCCGACCACGACCATTTCCTGGCCAACGTCCGTCAGATTCCGCAATGCGTCGAGCGCGAGCCGAAGGTTCAGGGCGATTCCTTCCAGCGTGGCGCGGATCAGGTCGGCCTGGGTGTGGCCCAAGTCGAGACCGAGGAAGGCCCCGCGGATCGCCGGGCTTGGCTCCAAAGCCGAGCCGCCGGCCAGACTGGGGTTGAACAAGAGTCGTCGCGAGCCGACCGGCGACTGCGCGGCCAAGGCAGTCATCAGGTCATAGGGATCGCATCCTTGCGTCCGGGCTTGTTCCACGAGGTTCGCACAGAGTTGATCCCGCACCCAGCGGAACGACGTGCCGCCGGAGAAGATCGCCACGGCCGAGGTGAACATGCCGGGGACGACGTGGGTGAACACATACGGCCTGGTCGTATCGTTGAGCAGCGGCCGGCTCGACGAGACGGCGATCCACATCGAGGAGCCGAGCGACGCGTAGCTCCGCCCCTCGGCCATCGCCCGGGCGCCGAGGGCCATGCAGGCGTTGTCGACGCCGCCACAGGCCACCGGAATTCCCTCGGGCAGTCCAAGCGCAGCCGCCGCTTCGGCGGTCAGCGGGCCGAGGATCTCGGTCGAAGGGACGATTTCCGGCAGCAGCGTGCGAGGCAATTCCGCGGCGCTGAGCAGTTCGTCGGAATAATCCCATTTCAGCAGATCGTACACGCCGCTTCCCGAGGCGTACGAGTAGTCGGTCGCCAAACGGCCGGTCAGCCGGTAGTTGATGTAGTCCTTGGTCCCGATGATCTTGTCAATCCGGGCAAAGAGGTCGGGCTCGCAATCGCGGTACCAGAGGATCTTGAACACCGTGTAGTGCGGGGCGGGAAAGCCGTTGCCGGTCAAGCGGTACCAGCGGACCGGGTCGATCTGCTGAAAGAATCGCTCGGCTTGGACGGCCGGGCGTTTGTCGGACCAGATCGGCGTCGATTGCCGAAGCAGGCGGCCCTGGCCATCCAGCGGGACACAGCCCAGGCTATGCCCGGAGATGGCCAGGCAGGCGATGCTCCGGGGATCGACCACACCGGCGGCGAGCAGTTGGCGCGTGCTCTCGACGACCGAATCCCACCAGGCAGCCGGGCGCTGTTCATACCAGCCCGCCTGCGGATACTCGGTGTCGTACGGGACGAATGCAGCGGCCAGCAGTCGCCCCTGGGCATCGTAGAGCGACGCCTTGTTGCCACCGGTTCCTAGGTCGTAGGCAAGGAGGGTCTCAGGCATGGAAGCTCAACTCCGTCTGACAGGGCCGCACACTGCTCGAGAATTTTCACGCCCGAGCCCAAGCCGACACCGAACCGGCTTACTCCCAGCCGGATCATCTCAAGCACCGTCTCCAGATCGCGCACTCCGCCGGCCGACTTGACCTGGGCGGCGTTGCCCACGGCCGACTTGATCAGACGCACGTTGTGGAGCGTGGCCCCGGTAGGGGCCCAGCCGGTTCCCGTCTTCACGAAGGCCGCGCCCGCCTCGACTGCCAGCAGGCTGCCGCGGACGACCTCCTCGTCGCTGAGATGGTGGGCTTCCAGGATCACCTTGACCGGCGTTCCTTCGGCGGCTTCGACCACGGCCCGGATGTCGTCGGTCACGTACCGGTCGCGCCCGGAGCGAAGCATGCCGACGTTGATCACCATGTCCAGTTCCGTGGCCCCCAGGGCCAGTTGCTCCCGGGCTTCGGCCACCTTGTTGGCCGTGCTGTGAGCCCCGGTGGGAAACCCCACGACCCCGCCCACGCCGACGCTGGGCGTGTCGGCCAGCAGGGTCTTGAGCTCCGTGAAGTAGCAGGGGAGCACGAACGCACACACGCAGTTATAGCGCCGCGCGGTCTCGGCCAATCGGCGGACTTCGTCGGCGTCGACTTCCGCCCGAACCGCGCTGAGGTCCATCATCCGCGCCAGCTTCTCTACCGTCAACTTCATGATCACTCCCATCACCGCTTGATCCCAAAAGCCGCCCGGAAGGCGTCGGCGATCTCGGGATGGAAGTCGGGGTTGATCCCGTCCTCATCGTAGGAAAGGCCGAGCAGGTCGAGATCGTGTTTCAGTTGGACCGTTTCTTCCTCGGGGCTCACGCGCGGCGGCACCGAGCGGGAGAGCGGGGTCAACCAGGCGTTGAGCGTGTGGCCGCCGTCGACCATCAAGTCGTGCCCGGTGACGTAGTTCGAGGCCGCCGAGGCGAGAAAGACCACGGCGCCGTACAGGTCTTCGGGCCGCTCGACGTGCCCGAGCGGCGTCAGCTCGCGGATTCGCTGGCGCACGACCGTCGGCGTGGAGGCGTGCATCGGGGTCAGCACGTAACTGGGGCTGAGGCAATTGACGTTGATGTTGTAGCGGCCCCACTCGGCAGCCAGCGTGCGCGTCATGTGGACCACGCCGGCCTTAGAGGCGTCGTAGGAGGCGTTGCAGTTGGCGATCGTAGCCGACATCGACCCGATGTTGATGATCTTTCCGCCAGTGGGCGTCTGCCGGATCATCTGCTGGGCCTCGGCCTGCGCGCAGAGGAAAACGCCGGTCAGGTTCACAGCGATCACCTTGTCCCAGGCTTCCTGGGCCATCTCCTCGTCGGCCCCGAGAATGCCGATCCCGGCGCAGTTGATGGCGATGTCGATCCGGCCGAAACGCTCGACGACCCGCTGGACCATCGCCTGGACCTGGTCGCGATCAGCGACGTTGCAGGACACGACCAGCGAGTCGCGGCCCAATGCACGGATTTCCTTGGCCGTCTTCTCGCCCACCGATTCGTTGAGATCGACGATCGCCACGTCGGCCCCTGCCCGTGCCAGCGCCACGGCGCAGGCACGGCCGATTCCCACGGCCGCCCCGGTCACCAAGGCTTTCTTGCCTGTCAAGTCAAACAACGATAGATCCGCCATCATGCACTCCTCGCCGCGTCAGACAATCGGATGAAGACTACTGAGTCCCGTATTGGCCGCGTCACACGCCCATTCAGAGCCGAGGCGTGCCGCCCCGGTTCGGGCCCGACACGGCCCGGCTCTGAATCCCTTGGGACTCCCTATAGTTTCGCCTTGGGATTGGAGAACCGCAGGCCGTCCATGTCGTGGAACGTGCCGTACTCGGTGACCAGGGCACCCTCCGGCCCGGCGACCATGAAGTGCCAGGCGGTGCGCCGGTTGAGGTGCCCGACCTCCTCGATGCCCAGCGGCTGACAGTGACGTGACTTGACCAGGTTCCGTTGGCTTTCCGGGATCCGGTCCAAGAGTTCCGGCGACGGCTCGCCTTCGCCGAACGTATAGATCATCCCGCGCCGCGGCTGCCACGACTCCATCTTGGGCGCGCCTTTGGCGGTGGCCAGATGGGAGTGCTCGGCGATCATCTGACCCGGCAAGAGGTAGATCTCATGCCCGAAGTAGTTGTCGTCCTGCCGGTTGAGCCAGAAGATGCCCGCCATGCCGACATGGGCGAAGTCGCCGAGCCCGAAGTCGAGAATCCACATCTCCTTCTTGAGCCGATCGGAGATCGGATAGCCGAAACGGCCGAACATGTCGAAGTAGGCCTCGCGGGCCTTGTCGAGGAGGAACTTGCCCTGGGCGTCGTAGAACTCGGGGCTGGTGTGGGTTTTGGGGGTGGATGCCTCGGTGGTTTTGGCTAAGCCGCAAGCGGCAAGGGCGGCGGCCGTTTTGCCTAGCAGGGCGCGGCGGGTGTATCCGGGGGATTGGTTTTCCACGATGATTCTCCTCGTCTCAAGGTGTCGCAGTGGTTTGTTCTACGGATTGCCGGCTTCAGGCGGCAGGAGTCGTTCGCCGCGAAGAATGGCGGCCCGCATCCGGGCTTCCTGCTCCCGTCGCGCCTCGTACTTCTTCTCTTGGGCAATCTCCACGGGACTAACCAGCCGGAAGCCGGGCATGTCGGGCCGGGGATTGGCCGAAAGCCGCTCCTTCCCCGTGCGAAGGAGCGAGAGCGTCTCCTGGTAGTTGGGATCGCCCGGGCCGGCAAACCGTTTGAGCAGAGGGCTGAGTTCGGGCCGGGTGAAGCTGAGCTGCGTGAACTGGGCCGGCTCAAGCAGTTTCAAGCCCGTCAGTTCGACAAGCCGCTTGACCTCCGGGGTGCTCAACGGCGAACGGCCGAACGGCCCGTCGCGGAAGGCGCCGCCCGCATAGTCGGGATAGTACGGAGCATTGATGTCGATCCAGGTAATCAGGCGATCGAACGATTCCTGATCGAGTCTCACCTTCTGGTCGATCTCGGGCTTCCCGTGCCCCGCCAGGAGGACCTTGGCCAACGGACTGACGTGCGAGCCCCAGGTCAGGGGCATCTGCACTTCCGCCGGGCCGGCGCCGACCACGCGGACCTGGTCTTTGCTCCGCAGTTCCACGTAGGACGTGTTGAAGACCAGTCCCAGGTCGCCGGCCAGATTGAGTTTCTGGCCTGCCTCCTGGCCATAGTCGTGGCAGCTGGTGCAGTGCTTGTCGAGCACCGGCTGGACCTCGGCCGTGTAGCTGAACAGACGGGAGGGCCCGTACCAGGGCTGGAGTCGCTGCGGCCCGTGTTTCCACCCTTGAGCGGCTGCCTCGAAGCGGACCGTCGAGCGCCGGTCCTCGTGGCAGCCGACGCAACCAGTCGTCTCGCCCGGTCGGACGATCATCCCACTGCGCATCGACTGGACCATCATCCCTTTGTCGTCGAGGAGCTGGAAGTAGACGAACTTGTCGGCAGGGACAGCGAAGAACACGCTGCCGTCGGCTTCGACCGGCACGGTGCCGAGGATGCGTTTGTTGTTGAAGTCGTTCCAGGCCATGCCTGGGGCCTGCTGCCCGGTGCCGCCGTCCCACGCCGTAGCAGTCCAGAAACGCTTTTCCGGCGACTCGACCACTCGCAGATACCTCACGCTTCCCGGCTTCACTCGCTCCATGCCCACGCCCTGGTAGACGTTCTGGACGTAGACAAAGCCGTCGGTCTTGGCCAGGTCAACCCGCGAAGGGATCACCGGCGGCTTGACATGGGCGGCCAGCG
>JBDKTH010000950.1:0-2068 GCA_039680305.1 Thermoguttaceae bacterium
CGTCGCCGCCAGGCTTAGCGAGGCACTGGCCGCCGGAGACAAGGGAGGCGCAGCCGCGGCCGGAGCCGTCGACGGCTCGCTGGCTGCCACGGCCGTCTCGGCGCTGGAGGAGAAGATCAGGCCAATGGCATGAACGAGCAACATCCGTCGGCCGTGGACGCCCACGACCGGCGTGCCTTCGCTAACGACGGTCTGAACATCGCCTTTCGGCTCGCCGATCCAATCGCTCGTGTAGGTGTCTTGCGGGTCCAGGCGGCCATCGGGGCGGAGCCGCATGAACACGACCTGCATCGCGTGGAAGACCTGGCCGCTGTCGACCTTGATGCCGCCAATGGCATAGCCCGGTTTGGCGACCACGATCTCCAGGCCCCACGACTGACTGCGGGGATCGATCGGTTCGATGCGGGCAAACCCGGGCTCGCCGGACCAGCTTCCACGCTCGTAAGCCAGTCCGGTTAGCGGGGTGGCGGCAAAGGGGGACTCGAACGATGCGCCGTCCCGCGTTCCGCCGATCGCCTTCGACATCCAACGCCGCGCTACGGCCGAGTTGCTGGGAGCGAGGGCGGCCACCGTGGCTGGAGGAGGAGAGGGGGCCGCCGCGGGCGGCGGGGATGGCGTTGGGGGGGATGCGGCTTGAGGGGCAGGGGACGCGACGGGGGACGTGACCGGAACGCAGGACGGGGCCGCATCCACAGGGTTCACTGGGGCCATCGCGGCCGGCAACGGCACTACCGTCGCCGCAAGGGACGTCTCGGGAGTCGGGCGATCGTCGTCGGTCACGATTACCCCAGGTCCGGACTTGGTGCTCATCAGAAGGCCTGCCAGGAGCAGCAACACGATTCCGCCCGCAATCCCGCTGGCGATGGGCAGGCGAGTGCGCAGGGCGCACAGAATCAGGCCTGCGCCGACTGCTCCCTGCACGACCATCAGCATCGCCGCGCCAGTGTTCGCGATCCCCAAGAGCGGAAAGAGGAGCAAGAGGCAACTCATCGCCATCCCGGCTAGCGCCGCGCCGGCACTGAGCAGGATTCGATCGATACCACGTGTGGTATCCATTTGAGGGGGGGGCGATTCGTTGACGGGCGACGCAGGGGACAGTGAAGGAGCCACGGGAACCGCGGCGGCGGTCGGTGCCTGAAACACGTTGCCGCATTTGCTGCACCGTACCGTCTTTCCCGCCACTTGCGGCTCCAGCGCATAGCCCTGGCGGCACTTGGGACAGGAAAAGCTAGCCGCCATGCACATCGCCCCCAAAATTTGGCAAACTTAGGACTCTGTCGTCCAACACGACCCTGGCGTCCGAGCGGATGCCTCCATGGGTATCGTTGTCGCCCAACGACCAACACTGCCTTACGCCAAGTCTAAATAGCCCTGAGGGATCAAGTCAAGTGGCATCGGCTCTGGGGGGAGCGGCCTGGTTGCTTCTCCGAGGAAAAACGGCCGGTGACCGAGGCGAACGGCCGGCAAAGTGTCCCATGACGCGTTTCTGTCGGGATTGCCTCCGGGCATCTGAACCGCGTCCGAGACGACGGTGGATTCCCGAAATACCGTCAGAATGGCACGCCATTTGTAGGTGGGGGCGTCGCCCTTGGGACGGATACAATTCGGGAGGGAGTAAAGGAGATGAAATGGCAGTTACGAGCGAACAGATCGACGTCCGGGGATACCCGACCCAGTGTCTGATGGCCGGGACCGGTCCTCCAATGGTGCTCCTGCATGGAGCTGGGGAGAATGCGGCGGATTGGCAGTGGGTGATGCCGTCGTTGGCCGAACGATACCGGGTGCTTGCGCCCGATCTGCCGGGAAGTCTCGGGTGCACGCGGCCGGAAAACGTCTCCCTGTCCGCCTACTTCGCCGCGTTTGTCGGTCGGTTCCTGGATACGCTCCAGGTGTCTGAGGCGATCGTGATTGGCAGTTCCTTCGGCGGGTTGATTGCCTTGCAGTTTGCCTTGAGCAATCCGCGACGGGTGCTCGCCCTGGGATTGGCCGATAGCCTGGGGTTGGGCCAGGAGATCAACCCGATGGTCCGGTGGCTGGTCTCGCCGGGCGTGGGGGAACTGGAGGGGGC
>JBDKTH010001105.1:0-1803 GCA_039680305.1 Thermoguttaceae bacterium
CAACGCTTCGAGATCGGCCCCTTGGCGCTGGAGGATCAGCTCGCCGGCCCCCCGGGTCGTAATCCGCAGTTGGCAACGTTTGTCCGGCCCGCCGCGGGGGCCATTCTCGTCGCTGATCGCCACCGCCACCGCCTGGATCCGGGGCGCGAACCGGCCGAGGGCGAACTGCAGCCGGCGCATGATCTGCTGGCGCAGTTCCTTGGTGAGCCGGAGATTCCTGGCCGTGATCGTGGTTTGCATCGCGTTTCTCCTCTTTCTCTTCTTCGCTTCATGGGCATCTTCTTCAAGACGCATCGGTCGTTCCCCGACGTTGGAATCCTAGCCGCTGCACGCGGTATAGACAAATAGAATCCCCGGGCATAACCTATAGAAAAACCATCCAGGCGCAAAACTCATGGATTGGCTCAACTATCATCACCTCCTCTACTTCTGGACCGTCGCCCGGGAGGGGAGCGTCACACGGGCCGCCGAGCGGCTGCACGTCGCCCAGCCCACCGTCAGCAGCCAGGTGCGGAGCCTCGAACGCGCGCTGGGGGCCAAGCTCTTCGAGCGCAGCGGGCGAAACGTGGTGCTCACCGAGACCGGCAAGCTGGCCTTCGACTACGCGGAGGAGATCTTTGCAACGGGCAACGAGCTGCTCGATGTGCTCCGCGGCCGTCCCACGGGCCGGCCCTTGCGATTGACCGTGGGGATTCCCGACGTCCTGCCGAAGCTGGTCGCCTATCGGATCCTCCAGCCCGCCCTCACCCTGCCGGAACCCGTGCAACTGGTCTGCCTGGAAGGAAAGCCCCCCGAGCTTTTGGCCGAACTGGCCGCCCACCGCCTCGACCTGATGCTCTCCGACGTGCCCACCGGTCCGGTGACCACGATCCGGGCCTTCAACCATCTGCTCGGCGAGTGTCCGGTGACGGTCTTCGGCACGCGTTCCCTGGCCGCTGCGCATCGCCGGCGGTTTCCCGCCTCGTTGGCCGACGCGCCGCTGTTGCTCCCAACTCGTAACACGGCCCTGCGGCGAGCACTCGACCAGTGGTTTGACGCCCAGCAGATCCACCCCAAGGTGGCCGGCGAATTCGACGACAGCGCGCTGATGAAGACCTTCGGCCGCACGGGGCTGGGCCTGTTCTTTGCCTCCTCGGCGATCGAAAAGGATGTCTGCCGCCAATTCAGCGTGTCCCGCGTGGGACGCCTGGAGGCGGTCAAAGAGCGGTTCTACGCGGTCACGCCCGAACGCCGCATCCAGCATCCGGCGGTCCTGGAGATCACCCGGCAGACCCGCGAGGCCCTGTTCGCCTCTCAGCCGCCTGCACGCGACCAGCGCAGGGCGAAGGCTTGACGGCCAGTTGCGATCGCATTCCTTTTTTGAATGCATTTGCGACAAACTATCTATTTGTCCTATGATCTCCCAACGACTAATATTCCCCGGAGATCAGGCCTGACGGCCACCGTGGGAGACGCCGTTCGACGTCCGCCGCGTGACGTTGCGTTTCCGCACGGCTCCCTGAAGCGAGTTCCAGAATGTCCACTCCGATTCTCTGGTGGGTGCTTTTCAATCTGTTCCTCTTGGGCATGCTCGCCTTGGATCTCGGGGTGTTTCACCGCAAGGCCCACGCGGTTCGCGTGCGCGAGGCCCTGGCCTGGACCGGCGTCTGGTTCGCCATGGCCATGGCCTTCAACGTCGGCATCTACTACTGGATGGGCAGCCAGCGGGCCCTGGAATTCCTGACCGGCTACCTGATCGAAAAGGCCCTGGCCGTCGACAATATCTTCGTCTTCGTGATGATCTTTAGCTACTTCCAGGTCCCG
>JBDKTH010000855.1:0-1665 GCA_039680305.1 Thermoguttaceae bacterium
CGGTCGACGGATAGGCGGCCGCGCCGCCCGGCACGCAGATCCCCACGCGGTCCAGCGGCCGGTAGCGCTCGACCAGATACCCGCCCGGCCGATCCAAGCGTACGTCGTGATGCAGGATCGCTTCCTGGAAGGCGCGGATGTTGTCGCGAATCCGTCGCACGGCGGCGAGGAATTCGGGCTCGGCTTGCGCGTGAGCCCGGACCAGTTCCTCTTCGGGCACGCGGATGGTTTCCGGCGAGAGTTGGGCCTTGTCGATCCGGGCGGAATAGTCGAGCACGGCCGACAGGCCCTTTTGGTCCACCTCCTGGCAGATCCGGGCGACGACCTGTGCCGGGGAGAGCGGTTCGCCGAAGACCTCGATCGTGCGCTGCCGCCCGGCTTGGCTGACAATATCGCCCCGCGGGCTCAGACGCCGCCGCAACTCGGCCATCGCGGCCTGAACGTCTTCGCGGCGGCTGTCGATGCGTCGAATCTTGAGTTGAGAACCACTAGATCCCATCTGCCGAATACCCTCTGCTTCGTGACGTGCCAAAGTCCAGGACACGCGAATCTTTTATTTTGTTCGTCGTCGCCCTTCTGTGGAAGCCCCTCGGCGGCGTTGAGCGAATGAAACGCACCGACTTCCCCACCCGGAAAACCACCACCATCGAGGGGGAGCCATCCAGAAAAGCCGGATATTGCCAGGAAAGCCTGACTGCAAGGCGGTCGGCCATATCGATGGTGGAAAAAGCGATACCCCCTCGACTGACCGGGAGTCGACAGGGCAGGGTGCGAGGTGGCGTCAGGACCCAACATTCGTGTGCCCACCCGCTCCATCTCACGCCTTCACGGGCCTCGCACGCTCATCGTCGATACTCATCGGCGGCGTCCCAAAAATCACGAACTTCAGTTCCTGCCCCGGATCGGCTTCCAGCGAATGCGGCACCCCGGCCGGGATGATTGCGACGCTGCCAGGCCGCAGAGGATGAACCTCCTGGTCGAGGGTGATCGTGCCGGTGCCAGAGAGGACGAAGTACGCCTCGTCGTAGCCCTGGTGCACGTGCGGCGTTCCCTTGGTGATCTTGACGACATGGACGTTCGCCACGCCCCCTTCACCGCCCGTGACGATTCGTTGGACATGGCCAAACGGGCAATCGATTGGTGGAGTCTCATCCTGATGATGAACCAGAGCCTTTTTCATTTCTCCCAGACCTCAACGATCTCGATGTCCGCAGCAGGATGACGCACATTGCGATCGCAGGCGTCCTCGTTGATCTATTCTACCTTCACTTGTCCGTCACCGCATCGTGATCATCGGATCTCATGCGGCCTGGCCCCGAGAGGGCTGCGGAACAGCAGGGCATCGAGCGAGAACCGTCCCGGTCCCAGGATCAGAAACAAGATGGAGCAGGCCAGGTAGACGGCGGCCAACTCGTACGAGGCCTTGCCCGTGGAACTTACGAACGGGTCGCCCTGCGGCAGATGAACCATGCCGAGGGCTACGACCATGACCGCCGCGATCCCCAGGGAGGCAAGCCTCGTCAGGAGCCCGAGGATCAAGGCCAATCCCCCGCCAAACTCGGCGAGGGCCGCCAGGGCCAGGAGAAACCCGGGGACCGGCGACTCCGGCCCCATCCAGCCCCACGCGTTCTGAATCTTCGGCCAGCCGTGAAGCACAAACGCCGC
>JBDKTH010000896.1:0-7618 GCA_039680305.1 Thermoguttaceae bacterium
GGAGCTCGAAATGGTCCTCCAGCGCACAGCGCATCAAGTGGTGTTCCAGCACGGTCTCGGGCACCGTGCGAACCGCGTCGACCAGTTCGCGGAGATTGGAGCACGCGCGGCCCACGGCGCAGCGGGCCAGGCTGCAATCGAACAGGGAAAAGGATACGTCCATCGGTTTAGGTCCTTTCCTTCGTCTCTCGTGCCTCCGAAAGCGTGCCTCGCGCTCGTTTGGCGTTTCGGTCCCCCAAGGTCTCGATCCGCTCGACGAGGCGCCGAGGCGGTTGTGGTTTGATCAGGTAGTCGGCGACTCGGTAGGGCGCCAGCCGATACAAGGCGCTGCAGTCTCGTCCGTAGGTGAGGACGATGACGGGGATCCCTCTTAGCCCTGCGTCCTCCTGCATGGCCGCCAGGACGCCATCGCCTCCGCCCCATGGCAGCGACGGCTCCAGCACCAGAACGTGAGGGACAAACTCCCGCAGCTTGCCGAGGCACTCCATCCCATTAGTGGCAATGGCCACGTCGAACCCGCGACTGTCCAAATACTCCAGGTACGACTCCAAGAGACTCGCATCCGAATCGGCAATGAGCACTCGCATGCGCGGGCACCGTCCCTCGGCCGCCTGGCTTTCACCGGTTCGAGTCTGATTCCGATCTTCCTTTTGGTGAACGTCCGCACGATGTGGGGCGAATTCCCCTGGTTCGATATGCTCGCTCGTGGTCTCCAAGACTTCCAGAGTCAGCTGACGCGATGGCATGGTGATTTCCTCGCCCACTCTCCGAGCAAGTAGAAGCAGGATGTCAGACCCTTATTCAGAGTCACTACTCATCTCAAGCGGCCACAGAACACCTAAACCGCCTAGCCCGCCTCGATTGAAGTAAGGCGGCGATTTCCCTTGCCTCAGAACTGAGGTTGAACAGTCCGTGCCCTAAGCAATCAGCGTGCCAGTCTTCGGATTGAGCCAGGACACTCGGCAGAAACCCCGCGTGTCTCGGGGGTTATCGAACGTCTTGCGGCGCGTGAAAAAAGCGTCAGCGAACGCGTCGGGTTTGCTACCAGGGAAAGACGTTTTCCCCTGTGGACAATTTCTTACCACCGCATGCTCGGGGCCCCGGGGGGCCTCTGCAAAGGTCCGTTGATTCGGGTTGGCGGAAATGGCGTCTGGATCGTAAGATAGGCGAGTGAGGAAGGACTGGCATCTATGTGGAAGAGAGTTGTTGCACCAACGATCCTGATCAGCCTGATGTGGATCTCCGTCAGCGTGGTGACCACCTACCATATCAACTGGCTATGTGAGGCACACACGCGCGTGCTATCGGAAAACGTGACCACGATCCAGGCCGTCGGCGCGATGCAGGACATCCTGTGGCGACTCCAGGTGGCCGGCTTAGAGGTGGCCGGTCCAGGCCGGCCGGCGGCGGCCAGCCAGATCGCCGAACTCGAGGGCGCCTTTGAAGAAAACCTCCAGAAGGCCGAGAAGACGGCGGTCCTGCCGGAAGAGCAAGTCCTCGTCAAAGCGATCCGCGAGCAGTTCGCCCTGTATAGCGATCATCTCCATCATCGTTTGGAGTCGCGTGAGGTGGAGGATGCTCGCCCCTCGTCGTTCGACGAGATGATGGCCTTGGCCCGGGCCGTGGCCCAGCCGTGCAAGCAACTCTTGGAACTCAACGACCGACTGATGAGCGAGTCGCTGGTGGCGAGCAACCAGACCGTCTCGTTGGTCACCCTGATCCGCGTCGTCTTTCTCGTGGCGGGGCCTGCGATCGGAATCCTCTGTGGCTTCTGGGTCGCCCGAGGGCTGCACCGCTCGCTATCGCAAATCAGCGTGACCCTCAAGGGGGCGACCGGCGAGTTGCTCGAGGAGATTGGCCGCGTCGACGTCTACTCGCCCGACGATCTGCCCGCCTTGCAGCAACAGGTCCAAGCCATCGCGTCGCGGATCAAGCAGGTCGGCGAGGAACTCCAGCAGGCCCGTCGCGAAGCGATGCGGGCCGAACGCCTGGCCGCCGTGGGCGAATTGGCGGCCAGCGTGGCCCACGAATTGCGCAACCCGCTGACTTCCGTCAAGCTCTTGATCCAGAATACGGTGCAACGTCGGACCGATCGGCCCTTGGGCGACAAGCCGTTTCGCGTCGTGCTCGAAGAGATCTCCCGGATGGAGAACACGATCCAGGGCCTCTTGGATTTCGCCCGGCCGTCGCAATTGAACCGCGTGGCTCACGACCTGGGCAACACCGTGCGACGCGCGTTGAACCTCGTGGAGGGCCGCGCCAAACAGGAAGGAGTCGCGGTCTCTGAAGACCTCCCCGACGGCCCCATCCTCGTGGACGGCGATCCGGAACAACTCCACCAGGTGTTCGTCAATCTCTTGCTCAACAGCATTGAATCGATGCGGGATGGCGGCTCTCTGCGGGTCTGCGTTTCAAGCCAGCCTGCCCGGGGGGCCTGTCGAGTGAGTTTCACCGACTCGGGAACCGGCATCCCCGAGGAACTCGCCGAGCGGATCTTCGAGCCGTTTGTCACCAGCAAAGAGTACGGCACGGGTCTGGGGCTGGCGATTAGCCGCCGGATTGTGGAGACGCACGGCGGCACGATCGCCGCCACCAACGGTCCGCAGCAGGGGGCCGTGTTCACCGTGGACCTGCCCTTGTGTTCCACGTCCTGTCGCCTGTCCGACAGCGCGCTCGTTCGCCGTCAGGCCGCGTCATCAGAACCCGAGAGCCCCGAGGATTCTACCGATGCCTAGACTGCTGATTGTCGACGACGAGCCGAATATCCGCTTCAGCATCGAGCAGGTCTTCGCGGAAGACGATATCGAGGTCCTGGGCGCGGAAACGGCCGACGAAGCGGTGGAAATGGCGACCGCGGGACCGCCCGACGTGATCCTCCTCGACCTCCGGCTCGGCAACCGCTCCGGCCTGGAAGTTTTCGACGAGCTGCGGCGACTGGACCCCAGAAGCCTGGTGATCTTCATCACCGGCCATGGAACGACCGAGACGGCGATCGAGGCCATGAAACGCGGCGCCTACGATTACCTGGTGAAGCCGTTGGACGCCGGCCAGCTCCGCCAAACCGTGATGCAAGCGCTGGAGATCAGCCGCCTGATGCACGTGCCGGCGATCGTCGAGGAAGGCGACCGGCCCGAGGACAAGCCCGACCGGTTGGTGGGCAGCAGCACGCCGATGCAAAACGTCTGCAAGCAGATCGGCCGCGTAGCCCCTCAAGATGTCAACGTCTTGATTCTGGGCGAGAGCGGCACCGGCAAAGAGCTGGTGGCCCGGGCGATCTACCACCACAGCCGTCGTAGCCTGGCCCCCTTCCTCGCGATCAACTGCGCGGCGATCCCCGAATCGCTGCTGGAAAGCGAGTTGTTCGGCCACGAACGCGGCACCTTTACCGGGGCCGACCGCCGGCGGATCGGTAAGTTCGAGCAATGCCACGGCGGCACGCTCTTCTTGGATGAGGTGGGCGACATGGCCCCCGGCACACAAGCCAAGATCCTTCGCCTGCTCCAGGAAGGGTGCTTCGAGCGTCTGGGCGGTAACGAGTCGATCCACGCCGATGTGCGCGTGATCGCCGCCACGAATCAGAACCTGGACGCCCTGATCGAACAGGGCCGCTTTCGCAAGGACCTCTACTACCGGCTCCGCGGCGTGACGATTCACCTGCCTCCCTTGCGCGATCGTCGCGAGGACATTGCCGAACTGGCCCATTACTTCCTCTTCCGCTGCAACGGCCAGCTTGGCACGCCGGTCCACTCGATATCCTCCGAGGCCTTGCAACTGCTCGAACAGTACTCTTGGCCAGGCAACGTGCGCGAACTGCAGAGCGTGATCCGCGAGGCCTTGATCGTCTCCGCCGGCCCCACGATTCTTCCCGAGTTCCTCGCCGCCGAACTTCACCAGGAGTCGACCGCCGAGGCAGAACCTCCGGCCGATCCGGGCCTCCTGTCCGATATCGACTGGCAATCCCTTCCGCAATTCGTCGAGGCAGCCATCGCTAGTGGTGAGCACGACATCTACCGACTCGCCCGTGAGCAGTTCGACCGCCTGCTGATATGCCGTGTCATGTGTCAGGTCAATGGCAACCAGCAACGAGCGGCTGAAATCCTCGGCATGAGTCGCGTCACCCTTCGTGCCAAGCTCCGCGCCATGCAACTGACGGTCGCCAAGACCCTCACGCCCTCCTCACCACCTCCGCTTCCCTCCGAAGACGGTTGAGTCAATCCCTGTCAGCCTGTCACCATCCTGGCTGAATGCCGGTGGCACCTGCGCCTTCAGGCCCTATTCCATCCGCCAACTCTTGCGATAGGCTGTGGGCGTCTGCCCGGTGGCTCGGCGGAAGACGCGCATCATGTGTTCGGGATAGCTGAACCCGGCCTGGCGGGAAATCTGCTTGAGCCCCGCGTTGGTCGAGCGTAGAAGCTCTTTAACCCGTTCAACCCGTACTCGCTGGATCTCCTGAAAGATCGTCCGGCCGAGAGTCTCCTTGAAGCGGGGCTCCAAAACCGCCCGCGACGTGCGCGCATGGCGCAAGACATCGTTGACGTGGATCTGCTGGCAAGCGTGGGCGCGGATGAACTGGGCGGCGCGGATCACGGCCTCATCGTCGGTGGCCAGCACATCGGTCGATGTGCGCGTGACGATCCCATGCGGCTCAATGTACAGGGAGGGGGCCGTGCGCTGGCCGGTGGCCATCATCTCGTCGAGCAGCCGGGCGGCCTCGTAGCCGATCCGCTGCGGCTTCAGGTCGATGCTCGTCAGCGGTGGCAGGGAGAGCCCGCACAGGCAGTCGTCGTTGCCCACGCCGATGACGGCGACCTCGTCGGGCACGCGGACCACGGCCCGGCGGCAGGCGTCCAACAATTCCACCCCGCGGTCGTCGTCCCCGGCCATGATCCCAACTGGCCGGGGCAACTTCTTGATCCAACGGAGGATCCGCGTCAGGTCCCGTTCCCAGTCTTCCTGCAGGGGCCGATGGCCCCGCACCGCCAGTACGCTGCAGGAGCCCCCGGCCTCGCCCACCAGCCGCGCGAAGTGTTCTGCCCGGGCGTCCATGGACGGATGCTGGCCGCGGGGGAGCCCGAGAAAACCGAAATGGCGAAAGCCCCGCTCGCGAAGATGAGCCACCGCCAACCGGGCCACTGCCGCGTCGTCCGGACCGGCCGTGGGCAGGCCCAGGCCGGGCAGCGAACGTCGCAGATCGATCACCGGCAGGCCCGTCTTCAACAACGCCTCGGCCAGCGCGGGATTGTCGATCCGGGCGAGAATCCCGTCGCCATCCCAGGCGCTGAGCCAGGCCAGCGGCGGACTGTTCGCTTCATGCGGCGTGAAGTAGAGCGACCAGTGCTTCTGCTCCCGATTGTAGCGGGCCACACCGCGAACCAGGCCTCGGGTGTACGCCCAGGAGGCCTCCACCAACAAGGCGACCCGACGTTGCGGTGAAGGGGGCCGGGATGGGACCATAGCGCACTCGGGGCGCAGGGAGAACGCAGCCAGCCCGGTCGGCAAATCGGCCAAAGGTCGCTTGGATTGCGGGCGAGAAATCCCGCCCCAGGGCAACCCTCACGCGCCGTATTGTCGCACGGGACGAACTAGAACAACCAGTGGAACAACACTAGAACAATTGGCAGTCTAGAGGGCCGCTGCCACGGCGTCAAGTCCCGGGAGAAAGAGGAATGCCCAAAAAACGAGCCGATGGGACGCGACCGGCGTTTTCGCCCGCGCCCCATCGGCTGAGGAGCTACAAACTTCGCGCCAAGCACCGCCTACGGAACCGAGACCGCTTCGCCGCCGGCCCGGGTGCCGAGGCTGGAGTAGATATAGCGGTCGATGGTCTCGCCGAGGAACCGGCTCGAACCGTCGCCCAGCAGGAACAGGGCTCCGCCGGGGTGCATGCTGGCGAAACAGCCGTGGCCGCGTTGGCTCGTGTCGGTCGAGTTGAGCTCGATGCCCGTTGAGCCGCAGAACCGCCCGTGCTGGTCCTTCGCATTGGCCGTACCGATGTAGATGTAGTTCCGGTTGGAGATATTCTTCCTCGCCCGCTCGCCCACAAAGAGGGTGTTGCTGGAGCCGTCGGTGATGTGGGCGAACGACTGGCAAGTGTTCATATTGGTGAACGGGCCGTCGAAGCGGGCATCGGTGGGGCCGGCGTCATCGAAATACTGCTGGTTCTGGGTCGACCGGTCCGTTCCGCCCGTCACGTACAGCCCCCGGTTAATGCCGATGGAGCCCGAGATGACGACTCCATAGTTGGCCCGGTAGCGGGCGTTGATCGCCGCGGAATTGTCGGACTTAGGTTCATCCCACGTTTCACTGTTTTCCGGCGCCGAGGGGCATTGATAGACGGTGACCTTCGCTTTGGCGACTTCCTCGTTGACGCTGCCGTCCGCCCAGTTGATGTAGAAGCCGTGGCCGACGATCTTGTCCCACAGCGGCTTCTGCTCGATGTAGGGGAGAATCGACCCGCTCCAGACCGTGGCCTGCGAGGGATCGGTTTCGCCCCAGTTGAGGCGGATAGTGGTGGGCGGGAAGACCTTGAAACTGTCGTGGTAGTTGTGCAGCCCGATGCCGATCTGCTTGAGGTTGTTGGTGCACTGGGCCCGGCGGGCCGCCTCGCGCGCCGCCTGCACGGCCGGCAGCAGGAGGGCAATCAAGATGCCGATGATGGCGATCACCACCAACAGCTCGACGAGCGTAAATGCACGACGGCAGAATGGGAGACGATTCATGCAGGTACTCCTTCAAAGAAGACACGAAAACACCGATAATTTCGGGATACGCGACCCTCAGGTGGTCGCCGGTGGGGAGAGAAGGAGGCGAATCCGTGGACCGGCCTTGTCGAGCGGCTGCGTGATCTGGCCTGCGCCGGTCTTCGGGATACAGGTGGGGTGTATGTCGGTGGGAACGAACTTACAGTCGCGTCTGTTCCGGCGAACAATGGTCTGCCCACGCCTCACGCCTTCCGGCGTGACGCCATCTTCCCTCTTCCGGGGATAGTATAGCGCGGCCAAGAAATGCCGTCTTGTCGTTAATCGCCGCGGTGAAATTGACAAGGCCTCCACTCGCACGAAGGGGTTCTGTGGCTAGACGGGCAGGAGCCTTGCTCAGGCCGCTGCCTCTGACTATGATCGGCGATGAAGCAAGATCAGTCGGATTTGGGAGTTTGTGACGCGATGACCGGAGTCGTTCGAGGAAACGTGTTCTCTCTACTGTTGGGAATTGCCGGGGGCATCGTGCTTCTCGCGGCAGGGCCCGAGCCGCTCTGGGCCGGCGTCGTATTTGCCCCTCAGGCCGACACGTTTGGACAATCGAACAACTCCGGCCCCTACGGTTCCGCTTCCGCTCTGTTGGTCAAATACAGCGACGGCCCCGCCACCGGCGATTTCCACCGCAAGGCCTGGTTCCGCTACGACATGTCGAGTCGAACCGGCCGGCTTCTGTCCGACTCGACCCTCGCCCTGCCGCTGGTCAACTCGTACGCCGGCTCTACCCCCACCGACGCCCCGTGGGAATTCCAGGTCTACGGCCTGACCGACGAGTCGGCAGACCTCTGGGACGAGGCCACGGCCACGTGGAGCAATCTCCCGGGAAATCTCGCCAGTTCGCCCAACGGCGTGGATTCCGCCAA
>JBDKTH010000742.1:0-3095 GCA_039680305.1 Thermoguttaceae bacterium
TAGAAAAGCCTGTCGTCGTCGGATTACGTTTCGTGGCCCTTGTTTTGAGTGGGGGGGGGAGAATGCTGTCGGCAACTGACCGCGCAGCGGTCGAGGGACGTAGCCGTGGGCGCGAGCCCACGGAACGCAGGTCGCCCGACCTTGGCAAAGCCGCGCAGCGGCGACGTTGGGGCCATGGACCGTCGCCGCTACGCGGCTTTGCCGCGCGTTTGGCACGCTTGATTCCGTGGGCTTACGCCCACGGCTACGCCCCTCGACCGCTGCGCGGTCAGTTGACTTTGCTAGCGTGTGTGTAAAGACGAGCCCTTTGGGAGAGGGAGATTTCGGGGCGGCACGCCCCAACTCGGACAGCGATATTTCCCAACAAAAAAGGCCGCGACGGCATGGTCGCGGCCTTCGGTGTTTTGTCATCCGCGCGGTTCTAAACCGCCATCTCCACGAGGGAGAGGAACTCGGGATCGGCACGGAGGGAGTTGAAGTCGGGTTCGTTGTCCACCAGGCGACGGAGCGTGGCATCCAGCGAGAGGGCCCGCGAGAGATGGACCAGGGCCCGATGCCGTTGGCCGGCCAAGCTCAGGTAGCAGGCCAGGTTGTAGTGGACCAGCGCGTCAGTCGGCTCGACATCCAAAGCGCGTTCGAGATCCTGAATGGCCAGATCGAGGCGGGCGGTCCGCTTGTGACACCAGCCAAGGGCCAACTGGACGTGTACGTTTTCCGGAACGGCCTGCGCGGCCTGTCCCAAGGGGCCCAGGGCCTCGGTGAAGCGCCCGAGGCTCCGCAAGGCTTCGCCCTGCAGATAAAGGGCATGCGGACTCCGCAGCACTCGATCACCCAGACGATTGAGCACTTCCAGGGCGTGCTGCGGCAACCCGATTTCCAGGTAGCCTTCCGCCTGCCGCTGATACAGCCTCAGTCGGATCCGATCGCGTGTGATCACGCCACCACTCCTAAAGATTTGAGTAATCCCCCGATCTTCCACACGGGGCAAACCTTAACCCAAAGTTTCTACTCGTTGCCCCCATCGATATTGTAACCGATTTCTTGGCGAATTTCCAAGCTGCGTATCTTAACATTTCGCAGTTGGAGACCGTCGAGTCGAGAGGGGTGTGTGCGAGTTGTGCTAGCAGGCTCGGCGTGGAGAACCTGCTTTCTTATCGGGCTTTTTCAGGAGGCTGGAGTAGTTACTTCTTGGTACGCTTCAACAAGCGATTTTTTTGGCTTGGCTAACTTCAGGATTGGAGCGAACTCCATGAACTGGTCGTCGATCAATGCTAGCACTTCTGGAATCGTCGGCGAACCGCTCGGGATTGCTTTGTGGAAGCACTCCTCGAACCGCGGGCATTCGGTCCAGCGTGAATCGGGCGTGGCGGGCAAGAGGGCCGACAGGGCCACGGCCACCTTAGCCGGCTCGGGCCGGGCCTCGCTGAGCCACTGATCGATGTCCAGATGCTGTTCAATCAAGGTCACAAACGTGTCCGGCAGGTTCCACTGCCGGGCCATCATGCCGGCCGCTTCAGCGTGGGTCCAGCCGAAGCTCTGCCGTTCCAGATCGGAGAGACGCACGTGGCCGTCGTCGCGTCCTTTCAACAGCTTGGCATACACCTCGGGCGCTTCCTTGGCCAGCAAGGGAACGGACATATCCTGGAGCAGCGCGGCGGTGAAGGCGTCTTCGGCCTCCTTCATGCCCAGCTGCGTGCCCACGGTCCGGGCAAACATCGCCCGGCGGAGCGAGTCGGTCCAGAGGCTTTTCAATTCGAACGGTCCGCAGCGCGGATTGGGCATCAGGCTGAAGACGGCGCTCCAGAGGGCGAAGTTCTTGATCGTGCGAATCCCCACCAAGGTGATCGCCGACTTCACGTTGGAGATTTCCCGCGAGAAGCCGAAGTAGGAGGAATTCACAAACCGCAAGACTTGCCCCGTCAGCCCGGGATCCGACTCGATCGGGGCGGCGAATTCCGCGGGCCCGTTGGTGGGATCCTGGGAGAGTTCCAACAGGCGGATGGCGCTCTGGGGTAGTGCCGGCAACTGGGCTCCGGCAAGGACTTTCTCTAGGTTGACCGACGGCGAGGTCGCCTTATTCATAGTTCCCCGTGCCTCACGTGAGCAGGACGAGCGAAGCAGGACGCTGAGAGCCCGGTTGAAGACGCATCCATCGCGGAGGTCTTTCTGTTCCGAACCGGCTGCGGCGTAGACGATTCCACGCACATGCTCCACGAGAACTCTAGGCCAAAACGGTTGCGGGAGCAAACCGCTCCCGCTGGTCTAGAACCCTCCGGCATGGTTTGGTGCGTGGGATTGTGCCGGCCACATGCTCTGCGCCGAGGAGGCCCCTTGCACGCGGTGGTCGGGGGTGTGGAGCCCAGGCAACAGCGCCCACGGCGAGCTGTTGCCAAAACGCCACAGTGGCCTTCTTGCAACCGCAGCGCCCCCGCGCAACAACCGTAAGCCGCGACTCGCTTTAGGCCCACCGCCCGCCGGTCCGCCACGCATGGCACACGGAGTGCAACCGCCACTGGGGCGGAGCACTTCGGGAGACTCGCGATGCGGTGGATCGGTTGGATGGTGGCCCTGTTGTTGACGCTCGGCTGGATTGCCGTCGAGGTGGACGTGGCGGAACCGGCCCGTCCCCGCCTGGCGGCGAGCGACTGGCGGCGCACGCGAGTTGGCTGGGAACAGCCGACCTGGCTGGACGCCCACATCCCGGCGCGTGCCCCGGCCCTGCACCCGGCGGTCGTCGGGCTGCTCGAACTGTTCTTGTCGCTCTTCGGGCTGGTGGCATTCGCGGCTCGCCGATGCCATAATGGGGCGAATCCCACCCGGCCCCATGTCCCGGGACGTGTCCAGAAATCACTTGGAGAATTGAGCTACCAATGAAGCAACTGCCGTGAGAAGACTCCGGAAGGTTGCACGGGAGGTGGCGGCAGTTGCTTCATTGACAAGCGACGACTTCCTCGGACAACTGCCGACGAAACCCACCCCGAAGGACGCCGCAATGTGTGTACGGTCGACGGCTTGGCTCGCATGTCTCCTTAACCTTCTCTTGCTCAACCAGGCCGCCTGGGCCGCCACGCCCTTCTCCGCCGACTTCGAACAAG
>JBDKTH010000102.1:0-3567 GCA_039680305.1 Thermoguttaceae bacterium
TGGTCGACGATCTGGACGGTGTTCGTGCCCGACTGCTTGCGGACAAACAGGCTGACCGCGGACACGCCGTCGAGCGTGGTGATGCTGCGGGGCTCTTCGATCGAGTCCTCGGCGCGGCCCACGTCGCGTACGCGGATGGGCGAGCCGTTGCGGTTGGCGAGGATCAGGTTGTTGAAGGTGGCCGCATTCTCGATCCGGCCCAACGTGCGCAGGACGAGTTCCCGCTGGCCTTGCTGGACCAGGCCGCCGGGGACTTCGAGATTCTCGGCGACGACCGCGCGGCGAACGTCCTCGATCGACAGTCCGTAGGCCGACAGCAGGTCGGGGTTCAGGACGATGTTGATCGCGCGTTGGCGCCCGCCGGCCATGGTGACGGCGCCCACGCCGGGCGTGCTTTGGAGCGGCTCCTGGATCTTCTTCTTGACGATCTCGGTCAGCTCGCGGGCGTCGCGCTTGCCGGACACGGCGAGCGTGAGCACGGGCGATGCGTCCATGTCGAACTTGTCGATCAGCGGCGGATCGGTCCCCTCGGGGAGCAGGTAGGTGATCGCCGAGATTTTGTCGCGGATTTCCTGGGCGGCCACGTCGCTGCTTTTTTCCAGCACGAACTGCGCGACGACCGTCGTCATCCCCTCGCGGACCGTGGACCGCAGCTCATCCAAACCGGCGACCGTATTGACGGCCTCCTCGATCGGCTTGGTGATCGTGCTTTCCATCTCCTCGGCACTGGCGCCCGGGAGAGTCGCCGTGACGATCACCACCGGGAAATCGACCTTGGGAAACTGGTCGACGACCAATTCGAAGTAGGAAAAGATGCCCAAGACCACCGGAACAGCGATCAACACCCAGGTGAAGACCGGCCGGCGGATGCAGATTTCCGAGAGTTTCATCGCCGCGATTCCTTCTTGGCTTCAGCCAGCGCGCTGGGCGAATCGGAGGACCCGGCCGAATTGATCGCCACCAGGCCGCCATCCAAGACGGCCGACTGTCCGCTGAGCACGACCATGGCCCCGTCGCGCAACTCGGGCGAGGCCACCTCGACCCAATCGGCGGTCTGGAGCCCGGGGGTGATGACCACTTCCCTGGCCCGCCCATCCTCGACCAGGAAGATCTTGGTGCGTCCGACGAAGCTGACCAGCGATTCCAGCGGGACGGTGGCCACACGGGGAATCTCCCGGGTGAAGATCGACGCCTTGGCAAAGGCCCCCGGCTTGAGCGTCCCCTCGCGATTGGGCACGAGAACCTCGACCTCAAAGGTCCGCGTGGCCGGATCGACGGCCGGGTTGATCCGGGCGACGGTCCCGTCGATCTGCCGCGTCGAGGCGGCCGTGGCGACCGAGACTCGCTGACCCTGCTTGACCGCCTCGGCGTGGCGCTCGGGCACGGGGACGAGGAGTCTCAAGGGGCGATCGATCACCAGCTTGAACACCTCGGACGCTTCGCGCACATAGGAGCCTTCGGCCACTTTGCGCGCGGTGATGGCATAGGCCAACTCGTCGCCCACGCCGGGCACGGCCTGGCTCGGCACCGGGGCGCGGACCACCGTGTCGTTGAGCTTCTTCTGGGCCATGGAGATGGCCAGTTGGAGGTCTTGCAGTCCGATCAGGGCTCGCTTGGCCAAGAGCACCTGATTGTTGTACTCCGCCGTGGTCACGGAGTATTCGGCCTTGGCCGTATCAAGCTGTTCCTGTGAGACGGCGTTCCTGACCGCCAAGGTCTCCATGCGCTGACGCTGGATCGCGGCATTCTCCATCCGCGCCCGGGCCTGTTGGACCGCGGGGACTCGCTCCACATCGTAGTTGGGATCCAGGGTCTTCATCCCGAGCCTGGACAACTCGGCCTGCAGAGCCTTCTCCGCTCGCTGGAGCGAGAGCTTGTAGTCGGCCGGATTGATCACCAAGAGCGGCTCGCCTGGCTTGACCCGGTCGGCCACATCGTGATGGATCTGCATCACCCGGCCATCGACCTCGGCCGCAAGCGAGACCGCCTCATAACCGTTGAGCGTGCCGACGGTCTCGACAGTCTGCTGGATGGGGCGGAAGGTGACCGGCGCGACAGTGACTGCCACGGGCTTCTGCTCCGCCTGCTTGTGGCCTTCGGTCGCCTTGGGCTGGTGACGCATGGCGCCGGCCAAGAGAACGAAGCCCGCGCCCGCCGCCAACAGCACGACCATCGTGATCAGATTTCGTAGGAGCCACTTCATCATGATTCGGTCCTGTCGTCTGCCCCTTTACCTATCGGTAGGTAAAGACATGGCACCAAAAGAAAGGTTCAACTCACTTGTTTCCATAGCCACACAAGAGACCGTCGACGATCCGTTCCGCCAACGCGTGATCCAAGGGGGCTCCATGCTCCATGGCCTCGGCCGACCAGATGTGAATCAATCCGTGCAGGGCCATGAAGAAATCCTGTTTGCAGTCGGGGCGAAGCATACCCGCCTTGTCCATCCGCTCCACGATCTGCATCAGCATCGCGTGCATCTTTTCTGCAACCGCCTCGATATCCGCGATGAACGAGGCGCGGTCGGGGCCGAAGTAGATCATCAGGAAGAAACGGTTGACTTCGGGCTTCTCCAGCAGGAGTCGAAAGTGCAACCAGGTGACTTCCACCAAGGTGTCCCGCGGGGGGCGAGGCTCGTCGATCTCTTTCTGCAAGCAGGTCAAAAAGTAGTCGGCAAACCGGCGGATCGCCGCCCGGCAAAGCCCTTCCTTGCTGCCAAAGTAGTAGTAGAGCATGGGCTTGGTAATCCCCGCCGCTTCCATAATCTCGCGTGTGGAGGTAGCTTCGTAACCCTTTTGGGAGAAAAGCTTTACCGCCGCATGGAGAATATGTTCCGCATTCTCGCTCTGTTGTCCATCGCTCATTGCTATCACCACCACCACGATGTTTACCAACCGGTAAGTAGATTATCGGTTCGTTCACGTTTCCGGTCAAGGTTAGTTTTCTACGTAGGTAATCCGGAAGAGGGCTAGACAGAGATCCTCCGAATGCCTCAGAATAGGGAGCATCGGTTTGCCTGATCTGCGGGAGCGAATCTCCAGTCTTCTGTGAGGGCAATACTCATGAGCTACGATCCACTCGATCCACAGGCCGATCCCTTCAAGCCGCCGGCGATCCCCATCGAAGTGAAGTGCGTGCACTGTGGCCGGGAGTACGATAGCTATCTGATCGAATGGCGGGTGGAAACGGACATCGACGGCACGCAGTGCGGCTTCTGGTGTTGTCCGACCCCAGGGTGCGAGGGCCATGGCTTCGGGTTCGATATCCTGCCCACGGATCCCGAGTACCGCGACGAAAACGGCGGCTGGGTGTGGGATGACGAAGACGAAGCCGAGGAACTCGAGTTCGGCGACGAGGAGTTCGACGATCTGCCTGAGACCGTCGGGGAAGAGGACGATCTACCGGCCGAAGACGGGGATAGTCCGCACTAGGGCCCGCGCAGAAATTAGGGCCCCTAGGAGAAGCCCTGGCCGACGTTCAGGCATCTCCCGATAGCATTGCTGGGCCGTGTGAGTATCAATTTCACCAGACGAAGTTGACACTCCAGAAGGTGACACTCCAAAGGAG
>JBDKTH010000206.1:0-4415 GCA_039680305.1 Thermoguttaceae bacterium
TAAGCAACGGTTCCCACGACGTGCCCCTTTCCTCTTGAGCTAAGCCGCTTCGTTCCCGTCGTCGTCGTCAAAATCGTCCTCCGACGAGTCGTCTTCGTCGTCCCAGCCGACCGCGTCGTCGCGCTCCTCGTCGCAGCGGCCGTCGTCAAACTCCTCATCCTCATCCTCCTCTTGGAAGAGGTCTTCGTCCTCTGCTTCGTCGACCTCTTCGGTCTCCTCCTCGTCGAGCTCTTCGTCCTCTTCAGAGGACGACTGGTGATCCGATTCCTCGCCCCAGGGGGCTTCCCAGGGAGCCAGGCCGCGTCGCCGGGCTTCTTCTTCCTCGGTCTCGTCCGCCTCGTCTTCCTCGACCGCCTCTTCTTTTCTCGGGGCCACACGCTCCTTCTTCGCTCCCGTGCGTCCACCTCGTCGCCGCGGTTCGCGAACCTCGTCCTCTTCCTCCGCGTCGCCCTCTACTTGTCTCTTCGCGGGCGCCTGCTTGGACTTGGCCAACTCTTTCCCCTTTGACGCCTGCCGGCCCTTGGGCGATTCCTTCGCCGTCCGCGTCTTGCGTGGTTCCTCCGCGGCAATCAACTCTTGCGGCTCGTCAGCGGCGAACGACGCTTCGGGCTCCGCTTCCGGCTCGGGCTCGGGGCGTCGCCGGGCAGGCTTCTTGACCGGCTTTTCGACCGCTGGCGTCGAAACAATCCGCGGGGCCTCGCCTTGCCGCAATTCGGTCACATGGACCTGCATCGCGGCGAACAGGTGCATGATGTGTTCGTGGCAGGAGAAGACAAAGAGCTGGTGTCCCGACTGCGCGAACTCGTGCAGGACGCTGGCGGCGGACTGGGCGCGATGCGTGTCGAAGTTCACCAGCACGTCGTCCAGCACCATCGGCAAGGCGGCGCCCCGCTGGGCATACGAACTGGCCAACGCCATGCGCAGGGAAAGGAACAGCTGCTCGCGAGTGCCCTGCGACAGCAGATCGATCGCCAACGACTTGCCCTTGGCATCATCGACCAGAAGCACGTCTTCGCCCAGCGGCGTCCACACCCGGCGATAGCGCCCCTCGGTCATGCGATCCAGGTATCGAGAGGCTTCACGCAGCGTCTCGGGCTGGCGATCCTCCTCGTAGGTCCTGCGGATCGACTGGAGCAGCCGACCGGTGACGGCCAAGGCTCGCCAGCGGCCGATGGCCTCTTCGAGCTTCTTTTCCTGCATGGCCAACGTGAGCTGCTTGATCGCCGGGCTGCGGTCTTCCACCAGCGTCTTGAGCTGCTCGTTGAGCCGTCCGCGCGATTCGAACCGCTTCTGGAGCTGAGTTTCGGCCGCCTTCCACCTCTGTTCGAACTGCCCGCAGCGAGCCTCCAGCGATTCTCTGGTGGCCTCTTTGAGCTGTTCGCCGAGGGCCTGCTCGGTGCAACATCCGGCAATCGCCGCCTCGATTTCCCGCTGGAGCGTCTGCCGCTCGCGGCGAAGCTCGGCCGTGCGTTCGATCTCGGTGACTCGCTGGCGCAGCGTATCCTCGTCGCCCACCCCCGCCTCGCGCAACAGTTCTTTCCGACGCCGCCGGAGCCGGTCCAGCGCCGCTTCGTGTTTCGTCCGCACGTGGCGCAATTGCCGGGCCTGCACTTGGAAGGCGTCGCGACTCTTCAGCCGGGTCTCTTGCTCGTCTAGCGCTTGCACGAGCTCGTGAATCTGTTCGATCGGCTGATCGCTCTTCAGCGGCACGCGGCAATCGGAGGCCAACTGGCGGATGCGGGCTTTCAGGGATTCCAGTTCGTGGTTGCGCTGCTGGACCTCCTCGTAGCGACGGTCCAGACGCCGCTGGGTGTCGGCCACGTCATCGGAGCGACCCACGAGATCGCGGGCCTGCTTGGGCGTGAGGTTCTGCGGCAGTCCGGCGTTGGTCAAGGCTTCGCGCCAACGGCGATGGGCCACCGATAGTCCCTGTTCCGCCTGACGCACGCGCTCGGCCGCTGCTTCGGCTTCCTGCTGGGCCGCCTGACGCCGGGCGTTCAAGGGAACGAGTTCTTCGAGCGTCGCTAGCTCCTTTTCGGCCGTCTGGAGTCGCAGCGTCATCGGGCCGCCGCCTTTGGGCAACTGCTGATCCAGCACGTCGCGTTCTTGCGTGGCCTGCTTGAGCTGGAGTTGCAGCATGTTGACCTGCTTCTGGGAATCCTCCAGCCGCTGACGACTGGTGCGCTCGATCATGAATTTGGCGGCCACCGCGACGCCGACCGCCATCAGCCCCAAGAAAGCCAATGGCCAGCCCCACGAGCCGAGGATCGTGGCCGGGATGAACAGTCCGGCCATCATCAGGATCACGCCGACGACGAACGCGGCGCCGAGTCCGGCCAGCATCGGGACCGGCAGCAGTTGATGCTGCAGGAGCTGGTGGCATTGCTCTTCCGACTCGGCCAGATAGCGGCCCATCTGCTCGATCCGCTCGTCGAGCTGTACGCGGCGGCGCAACTGCGTGACCAGGGCCCCGATCCGATCGGTCGCTTGGGTGAGATCCTTGTCCCCGCGGCCTTTCAGGGCGTTGTCGACTTGGGCCGTGAGCGTTTGCGACATCTCCCGGGCCTTGGCGACCTCTTGCTTGGCCTCCTCCAGTTGGCGCCGGTATCGGCTGACGGCCCTGCCCGGACTGCGAAGGGCCATCAGCGACCGTGACGACAGCGAAGCAAGCCCGCCGGAATCTTTGCCGTCGAGCCCGAACCGCTGCTGCGCGGCGGTCATCTGGCCTTCCAACTGGCCGATCTCCTTCTCCAGTTCGGCGACCTGTTTTTCGAGCGTGGCGACCCAGCCTTCCTGCTCCTTGAGGGCTTCGACGCGCGGCGCGAGCCGCCAGAGGGTCTCGTTCAATTCCAACGCCTCAGTTTCGAGGCGAATCTCTTCCTGCTGGCGTTTTAGCTCGACGATCGCGTCCTGATGCTTTTTGAGCCGCCCGCCGACCTCGCCCAGCCGCTCCAAGGTTCCCTCGGGAATCATCTCCACCGGTCCCATGGCGGCCAACTGTTCGTCGAGGGCCGCGCGTTGGTGCCAGCGGTCGAACTGCACGAGGGCGATCTGGGTGATCCGCGTCTGCTGCTGGAGTTGACGCACGTCCTCTTCCAGCCGGGCGGCTTCCCGGTTGACCTGGTCGCGTTCGGCGGCCAGCCGGGCGTAGCGCCGGGTGAGCGTGTCTTGATCCTCGATCTCCGCCCGGAGTTTTTCGCGCTGGGCCAAGAGTTGCGTCACCTGGCAGGCCCCGCCGTGCTGGTCGAGGAGCCGGTTCCGCGAGTTTTCCAGCTCCCGCATCACCTGGACCAGCGACACCCGATCGAGCCCGATGCTCAGGTTGTAGAGCATCGAGGCGGCTTCGGTGTCGCTGAGCGTGCCAAGCTCCTGGATGTCGCGCAGCCCGACGGCGAAGACGTTGTTGAAAATCGTCTCGTCGACGTTGGCCAGCAGGGTTTTCAGCAGGTGCTCGCCCTGGCGCGTGCCGTCCGGACCGTAGATCGTCACCGCATCGGCATTGCCGGTCGTGGCCTGGTTGTCGTGACGGCTGACCTGAAAGCGGCCGCCGGAGGTGGTCACGTGGAGCGAGCCGCCGGGCCGACTGCCGGCCACCGTGGGCAGATAGCGCCGCCGCGTGGGCGAGAAGCCGTAGAGCATCGAGCGGACGAATTCCAACAGCGTCGTCTTGCCGGCCTCGTTGGCCCCATAGAAGACGTTCAAGCCGTCCGACAGGTTTTCGAGCTTCAGGTTGCTCCAAACGCCGAAACCGTCTGCTTCCAGCGCGGTGATTCTCATGATTGGGGTTCCTCCCCGCTTAACAGGTCGACGCCCAAGAGAGCCGCTTCGCGCAGCACGCGCTCGCGAACGGCCGGATCGGAGAGATCCGCGGCTACGCCGAGGATCCCCGCCTGATGCTGCTCCGAAAGATACGTTTCCAGTTCCAGCGACTGGCTCGGGTTCATCTGGTAGTGACGCATTTCCCGCAAGAAGTCGCCGCAGATCGTCTGCTGTTCATACCAGTCCGACGGGAACGCCGCCTGCGGCTCGACCTCCAGCGAAAGGCTCCAGGCCATCGGCGAGCCGGAGCCAAACTGCTTGCGCAGAGCAGCCAGCAGTTCGCCGGCCAGGCCGGCGCGCCGCAATTGGGGCACCAGCGGCCCACCACCGGCGATCGTCCACGAGATCAGCACATCCACCGAAGTGTGTGACTGGATCAGCGCCTTCGTGCGATCGGCCAGCCGGGTCTCCAGGTCCTGACGCGTGGTATTCTCGTCGATCTGAATCTGCTCACGGTAGCAGCGGACCACGTCGGTCGGCATGGGGGTGGTCCGGGCGTTGCCCTGGGGATCGACGTGGACCAGCGTCGAGCCGTGGGGGCCGCCGACCTCGGGCCGCCGGCTCTGATGGCTGCCCGGACTGTGGGCCAGCCAGGG
>JBDKTH010000482.1:0-2590 GCA_039680305.1 Thermoguttaceae bacterium
GGACCATGCGCACGCCAAGCCGGCGTGCCGGATCTTCCCGCGAGGACACGTTCAGTTCTGGGTGACCGTCCTTGGCGTGCTGACCGTTGGCCTCACCCTGCTCCATGCCGTGCACCATGGCCCGGAGCCCTGGTGGCCCATCCGGGCGATTGCCGCGGTGAGCCTGGCGTTCGGGCTCCTGGCGATGTGGCTGCGGCTGCCCGGCTACGTCTGGCTCTCCGCCCTGCTCCTCAATCTGGCCGGCACGCTGATCTGGCACGCCTACGCACCGTGGAGCATGCTTGGGCTGGTCGAGACGAACGCCCTGTGCTTGGCGATCGGCGCCGGGCTCTGGTCGCTGGTCGCCCGCCTGCACCGCAACGGTTTGCCTGGCTCGGAAGTCAACTCGGCCGTCAACTCGGAAGCGTTCCCCTGGCCCGCCTTCCCGCCGGCGGCGTTGGCGCTCGGCCTGACGCTGGCAGCCTCGGTGATCGCGGCGTTTGTCTTCTGGGATATCACCGGCACGGCACACCCGGCGATCGACCGCCTCGGTTGGACCACGCTGGCCGTGCTCGCCGTTGCTTCGTTGATCCTCCTCTGGGAACGGACGGTACGGAGTCCGCTGGCCAACGTGTACGGCGTTGGTCTCTTGGGCGCAAACATGTTGGCCGAGGCCTGGGCCGATTCGCCTCGCATGCTCGGTTGGCTGGGGGCAATCGACCTGGCCGGTTTCGCCCTCCTCGCGGCTTTGGCCGGATGGCTGCTTCCGCGTGGCAATCGCGTCTGGCAAACCCTCCGGATTCCTGCCGCGGGACGCCGCTCGGCCATGGATTGGTTCCCGCAGGTCCAGCTCTTTGTGGCCGGCGTGGCCGCCGCCTTAAGTGCCTGGGTCGCCCTCGACCCGGCCTTCAGCACTCTCCCCCAGTTTGCTGTGCTCCGCATTTCTGGCTCCCTGCTCGGCGCCGTGGCGGCTCTGATCCTGATAGGCACTGCCATCGTGATGGTCGCCGCCTGCGTAGATCGCTGGCGCGGCGTCTGGCAAGACGTGACGATCGGACTCGGCCTGCTGTTGGCCGCCAATATCGGCTGGGCCCTGCTCAACCCGGAAATCCCCGCACCGTGGCTGCATCGCACGGTAATCGCCCTGGTCGCGGCGGTCGGCATGGCCGTGCTGGCCGAACCGGGGCTCACTTGGCTCTTGGGCGTCCAAAGCGATTGGGCCCTCCGGGCTCGCCGTGCCCTGCCCGTCCTGGCCGGTCTGGTCCTGGGCCTGCTGGCCGTAATCCTCGTGCAGGAAGGCTTCCTGCGGGCGGAGTCGCAAAACGACGTCGTGGCCCTGCCGGCGGTCGTGGCCGTGGCGTTGGCCCTGGTGTCACTATCGGTCACCGGAATCGTCTTCGCCGTCGTGCCGCAATGGGATCCCCTGCACCTGACCGATCGCGGGCGCACGGCGTATGTCTACGCCGCCGAAGTGCTCGTCGGCCTGGTGTGCCTCCACCTCTGGTTGACGAAGCCGCACCTGTTCCAACTGGGAATCCTCAAGCACTACTGGATGTTGATCGTGATGGGGGTGGCCTTTGGCGGAGCCCTGCTCAGCGAGCTGTTCCACCGCCGCGGCTTCCCCGTGCTCAGCGAGCCGCTGGAGCGCACGGCGGCGATGTTGCCCTTGGCCCCGGCGATCGCCTTCTGGCTGCCGATCCACCCGACGACCACGGCCCTGCTGGCCGGCAACAGCCCTGCCCTCTGGTTCTTCGCCGGCCTGTTCTACGGCTTCCTGGCCGTCAGCCGCCGCTCGTTCGGCTACAGTGTGCTGGCGGCGGTGGCGACCAACCTCGGCCTGTGGATCCTCTGGGATCGGCTCCAGTGGGGCTTCTTGGAACATCCGCAACTCTGGCTCATCCCGTGGGGCCTGACTGTCCTCGTGGCCGAATACCTCAATCACCGCCGGCTAACCAGCATGCAGAGCGCAAGCCTGCGTTACCTGGGGCTGCTGATGATCTACGTCCCTTCCAGCACCGAATTCCTCCGGGCCGTGGGCGAGTCGCTCTGGTTGCCACTGATCCTGATCAGCTTCTCCGTGTTGGGCGTGGCGTTGGGCATCGCGCTGCGGATCCGCTCGTTCCTCTTCCTCGGCCTCACCTTCCTGAGCCTCGTCCTGACCACGATGATCTGGTACGCGTCGATCCGGCAGCAGCACATGTGGGTCTTCTGGATCTTCTGCATCGGCCTGGGCCTCGCCGTGCTCGCCATGGTGGCCTTCTATGAGAAGCGACGGAACGACGTGTTGGCCGCCGTGCGGCAGTTGAAGGAGTGGCAGAGGTAGGGAAGAGGGAAGAGGGGAGAGTGAAGGGGATGGATGACGAGAAACGCGATAGGCAGCGGCCGTTGCAGTTCCGGCTGACGACGGCGATGGGGATCATGGCGGCGGTCAGCGTGCTGTTCGGCACGCTGCGCTGGCTCGGCGTGCCGGCCCAGGCGAGCATGCTCATCCTTGTGGTCCTGCTAGTGAGCGTGCTCGTAGCGGTCACACTGGTCGTGGTCATCGCCCACTCTGCCGATAGCGACGATGACACGTGACGCATTTGCCATCCGCCGCAAGTGCCGGGACGCG
>JBDKTH010000697.1:0-2848 GCA_039680305.1 Thermoguttaceae bacterium
CCGACGGGCGTTTACGCTCGTGGAATTGTTGGTGGTCATTGCGATCATCGGAATCTTGATCGCGCTGTTGTTGCCCGCGGTCCAAGCCGCACGCGAAGCGGCTCGCCGCTCCCAGTGCACGAACCACCTGAAGCAACTCGGGCTGGCCCTGCACAACTATCACGACACGTTCGGCTGCTTCCCGCCCCGTCAAGGCGGGACCTTCGAGAGCACGAAGAACTGGGAGCGGCGGAGCGGCTTTGTGGGCATGCTGCCGTTCATGGAACAGACGCCCTTGTATCAGAAGATCAGCAGTCCTTTGACGGAAAACGGCACCACCTATCCCGCCTGGGGTCCGCCCCCGTGGGATGGCAGCTACACGCCCTGGGACGCCCAAGTCCCGGGCCTGCTGTGCCCGTCGGTTCCCAACAACGCCAAGGGAGCCACCGACACCGGACGCACCAACTACATGTTCAGCGTAGGCGATACGATCAACAACGCCTCAAACTTGTTGAAAACCCGTGGTCTGTTCGCCTTGCGCAACGTCTCCAAGTTCCGCGACATTACCGATGGGACGAGCAACACGATCGCCATGGCCGAGCGTGCCGTCGGCTATGGGCAGGCGCAGCGCACCGTCGGCGGCGTGGCGGTGAACATTGCCAGTGTGGACCAGAATCCCACGCTCTGCCTGGCCACCCGGGGCACCAACGGCATGTACCAGTCGTCGGTGTCGACCAAAGACTGGAGCGGCATGCGGTGGTGCGACGGGGTCATGGTCTACACGGGCTTCAACACCGTGCTGCCCCCCAACTCGCCCCACTGCATGTATTCCGACAGTTGGGACGGCAACTGGGGGATCTTCAACGCGTCGAGTCTCCATCCCGGCGGGGCCAACGGCGCGATGGCCGACGGCTCGGTCCGCTTCTTCAGCGAGACGATCAACGCGGGCAATCCGGCCCTGGCCGAGACCACCAGTGGTCCCAGCCGCTATGGCGTCTGGGGGGCCCTGGGAACCAAGGACGGCGGCGAAACGGTCAACGAGTAGCCGCTCAATGCTCGTCCGGTTCGGCCACGAAACGGTAGCCCGCATCGCGTAGGGTGAGAAAGTGCCGTGGCCGAGCCGGGTCGGGCTCAAGGACCTTGCGCAGGCGGCGAATGAACTGGTCAGGGGCCCGCGTGATCAAGTGGCCCGGCAGGTCCCAGACGTTTTCCAACAGTTCCCTGCGGGGAATGATCCGGCCTTCGTTCTCCACGAAGTAGCGGAGAAGCTTCATTTCCAGCTGCGTCATGCGCACCGGTTCGCCGGCCACGGTCGCCTCGAGCGTGTCGAAGTGAATCTCCACGTTGCCAAAGGCGTAGACGGCGATCGGCTCTAGCACCTTGGCGGCGTTTTCCACACGCCGGGCATAGAGGGCCAATAGCCCTTTGACCCGGCTGAGGAACTCGTCGAGGTCGAACGGCTTGGTCAGATACTGGTCGGCGCCGACGTCGAAGCCCCGCGTGCGATCCTCGGCCAGCGTCCGGGCGCTGAGGATCAGGATCGGCATGATCTGGTCGGCCGAGCGCAGGGCCTCGCAGACCGCGTAGCCGCTCATCCCCGGCAGCATCAGATCGAGGACCACCAGGGCAACGTCGCCGCCGCTTTGCTCGATGAACCGCAGGGCCGACGGCCCGTCGCCGGCCGTGGTGACCCGATAGCCCTCGGCCTCGAGATTGTACTTGATCCCCGTGGCCAGGTGTTTTTCGTCTTCGACGACCAGGATGTGCTTGCCGCTGGCCATGGGGACTCTCGCGGTGATGGGTCAGGCGGAAAACGCTTCGGGGGCGGAAGGAGACTCCTTGGGGCCCGCCGGGCCGCGCAGCCGGACCTCGAACATCGCGCCCGGGCCGGAGGGACAGTCGTGGACACGGATCGTGCCGTGCAACCGGCGGACGAGGGTGCTGACGATGTACAGGCCCAGGCCGGTGCCCGGCTTCTCCCGCTCCAGTTCCGTGCCCAGGCGCACGAACCGCCTAAAGACCTTCCGCCGCATGTTGGGCGGGACCCCTCGGCCATTGTCGCACACCCGTGTGATCGTCCAGCCATGCGATTCCCGCATCGTCACCTCGACGCGCGGCGGTGAGCCGGCATACTTGATGGCATTGTCCAACAGGTTGCGGAAGATCATGTCGAGATCCAGGCGTCGCGCCCGCACGGAACACGGTTCGAGGTTCAGCTGGACCGTGTCGACAGGCACCCGATAGCGGAGGCAGACCATCTCGGCGCACTCTTGCAGGAGCGGCGCCAGGGCGATGTCTTCGACTTCGCTGTTGACGTGGCCCGCCTCCAGTTGGCCGGCCGCCAAGACGTGGGTGATCAGTCGGTCGAGCCGCTCCACTTCTTCGAGCATGAAGCGGTAGAAATCAGCCTGCTCCTGCTCGCTCACTTGGCGGCGGTTGAGCGTCTGCAGGTAGAGCTTCAGCGAGGCGATCGGCGATTTCAACTCGTGGGTCACGCTGTCGACGAAGTTCGACTGGCGCCGGTTCAGGTTGATCGCCTTGACCGACAGGGCCAGATACATCACTACGCCGACGACCAGCAGCAGGATGAACAGCGTGCCGATCGCCAGGAGCGTCCAGTAGAGTCCGGCCGAACGGGAGTTGTCCCGGGCCCCGAAGACGTTGATCAGCACCCAGCCCACGGTCAGGACGACCAGCAGCACAATCATCACCACGGCGAGGGTGATGGGCAGACCTAGGGAACGGCGAGGGATCGTCATCGCGAATCGTCTACGGCTAGGGGACTCCAGGCGTCAGCGGGCTCGCCCCAAGATACCACACCGACGAAACGCGCGCCAATCGGAGACCGGGGTAAAGCGGGGGGGCAATT
>JBDKTH010001332.1:0-4569 GCA_039680305.1 Thermoguttaceae bacterium
TGATGGCTGACGGCTGACGGCTTGGGACGCCGGCGTCGAGGACTCGGTATTCGAGGGCCGTGAACGGCGCTCCTGCTCGGAAGATCCGTGGCCCTGCCGTGGCGGGCCTCGCAAGCTCGGCACCGCCCTACATGGTTACCGATCTTGACTGTCAAAACCCATTGGGGTGTGTGAAGCACGATCCCCGAGGGAAGGCGTCGAGGACTCGGCTGTTCCAAGGGGAGCCGTTCAACACGTTGGAGGATCGGTTCGCGGAACAGACCATTTCCCTTCGGGGCTCGTGCTTCACGCACTCTACTGCTTGCACCCCGAGCGTCGCTCCCGCAATGGGCGACGAGCGTTGCCGGGCCCCACCAAGACAAGCTGTCGGCCCTAAAGGACGCCAGGTTCCGCATCGCGGGCATGGGGTTTGCATCGGGAGAGACTCTCGTCGTGGGGGCGATAGCAGCCGGAATCCAGAGGATGACGTCGATGCGGCAGTTGCTCATCCAAGTGCCGCGAGGCCAGGGCGAGAAAGTGATCGACAGTGCCAAGGCCCACGAGGCCCGCAATCTGGCCCAAGTTGCGGCGACTGGCGTCGAGGGTCCGATCGATCTGGTGATCGCCTATGTCTCCAACGCCCGGGTCGAACCACTCTTGGCCGCATTGCAGGAGATCTCCAACTTGCAGGTGACGCTGGTGCCCCGCGGGGACCTCGTCCTCCGGCCGCCTCCCGAGGAGGCGCCCCAGCAAGTGCTGGACGTCGCCATGCGCAGCCCGATCGAGGTCTTCCTGAGCGGACTGCAGAGCGTGGGATCGTGGAGAGGCTTCCTGGGCTACGCACTGGCTTCGGCGGTCGTGGCCTGGGTCGGCATGTTCACCAATACGGTCTTCCTGCTGACGGCCTCCATGCTGATCGCCCCGTTTGCCGGCCCCGCGATGAACATGGCGATTGCCACCGCGCGAGGCGACCGGGAGTTGCTCGCGCGGACCGCCGCACGCTATTTGGCATCGCTGGCGGTGGCGATCGTCACGGCATGGCTGTTGAGCCTGCTTCTTGGCCAGCGGATCGCCTCCGAGCAAATGGTCCAGGTGAGCTTCGTCTCGTCGGTCACCGTTTTGCTTCCGCTCATCGCCGGAGCGGCGGGGGCGTTGCACTTGATCCAGTCGGAGCGCAGCAGCCTGGTTTCCAGTGCGGGGATCGGCGTCCTGGTCGCCGCCTCGCTGGCGCCGCCGGCGGCCACGGTCGGCATGGCGGCCGCGATCGGCGAGTGGGACATGGTCAGAAGCAGCGTCTTCCTCCTTCTCCTGCAACTGGTCGGGATCAATCTTGCCGGGGCGGTCGTGTTTCGCTGGTCGGGACTCATGCCACGGGGTGTCCGCTACCGGCGCGGACGCCGTTGGCTGTCGTGGACCGCCTGGTCCCTCACGCTGTTGATGTTGATCGGGCTGTTGACCTGGCAGTTCTGGACCGAGCCGGCTCTCCAGCAGGCCAGTCTGACGCAGCGTGCTGCAGCCACGATTCGCCAAGCGGTGGATGACAGCAACGTGGCGCATGTGGTCGACGCCAATGTGCGTTTCACTCGGGCCGATATCCCAGGCCAAAACACCCTCTTGGCCGTGGTCTATGTCCAGCGTGCTTCCCAGGCCAAAGGCACGGACCAAGAAGTCGGGCACTCCCTCGCCGAAGTCATCCGGTCACGTTTGCGACAACATGACGTGCATTCTACGCCTCTGGTGCATGTCATCGTGCTGGAGCCGTAGGCGGGTGGGGTGTATGCTTCACACCCCACGACTACTACGCCAACGGCGGATGGCTGAGAGCCGAAGCGTTCCCCTGAATCCTGGGGGTACTTTACGGTCTTCGACCGCCATACGATCCCAGCAGGAGGGACAGGCCATGGCCGAACCTTTTGACGCGGTGATCATCGGCGGGGGGATCAGCGGGCTGGCGTGCGCGCGGAGGCTCTGCGATGCGAAGGCGGGCTTTCTGCTGGTCACCGATCATCTCGGCGGACGGATGTATCATAGCGACGATAGCACGATGAACTTCGGGGCCACCTATGTCAACGCCGACTACCGGCGCGTCGCGCCTTACATCGACCGGCAGATCCCGTTGCGACTCCACGACCTCCAGTTCCAGCAAGACGACCGGGTGACGACGCTCTTTGACTGGCGGAATGTCGTCTTGTGCCGCCCGATGCTGCGGGTCATCGGGCGTCTTCAGAAGCTCCGTTACGCCTTGGAAGCATTCCGCAAGGATGCTTTGCAGGTACCGCAAGACCAGCTGCGCCGCAAGCACCCGTTGATCGATCGCTATTCGCGTCAGCCGGCCGAGGAGCTGATCGACGAGTTGGGCATGCAAGCGATCGACCAGCGGTATGCGGGGCCGACCTTTCGCAGCACGGGCTTTGCGACGCCGTCCGAGGCCACGGCCCTGTTCTACCTTGCCAGCCTGCTGCCGATGATCGTACGCACCTGGGTCGCGGATTTCAGTCGAACCTATCAGCGTCTGACGGCCGGATACCAAGAGCGGATCGTGCTCGACCGGGTCGTGGGGGTGAATCGCCGCCAGGATCGGTTGGAGGTCCACACGCACCAAGGAGCCGTCTTCCCGGCCCGGAACGTGGTGATCGCCGCCCCGTATCCAGACGCCACCATGTTCTATCCCGTCCCGCAGCCGCACCGGGTCACGTCGGCCACGATGCTGTTTGTGCGGGGCGTGCGCCGGCGGCCGTACCGAGGCAAGCATCTCACGGTCTTCCCACCGCCGGCCACGATCGCCTCGGTCTGGAACCAGGGCTACGCCTGGGATCAGGTCTATGCCCTTTGTCCCGAGCCGGCGCTCGCGGAGGTCTATGAGACGTCTGAAGTCCTTCGGACCGTTTTCTGGAAGACGGCGATCGTGCTTTCCGACGCCCACTGGGCACCGTTGGAACTCGAACCGGGCGTCTTCCTGGCCAGCGACTACAACGTCTGCGGGCTGGAAGACACCTATATCAACGGCGTTTGCGCGGCCAATCAGATCCTTGGGCGCGCGGCCACGGTCGCTCTGCGCCGCAACCGGGCACAGAGCGCCAGTGTGGCGACTCCCAGGCCGAGCAAGACCAGGGCGGCCGGTTCGGGCACGCCCACGGAGAGCTGCAACGTCTGCCCGCTGCCCGCGGTGCCGAGGATCGCATAGGTCCAGTACTGCGACGGGGCAAGCGGCGCGAGGGCGAAGTCGATCGCGAAGTCGGCCCCCGTGGTGATCGTGGGCGCAGTCAACACGTTGAAGACGCCCCCGGCGTCGAGCGAATAGCCCTCGTCAAGAACGACGGAGACGAGGCCGTTCAACGTGGCCTGGTGCCCCTGGCCGACGACGTTCACCCGATCGTAGTCGCTCGGGCCACCGAGTTCGACCAGCAACTGGCCGTTCTCCAACAGATCGCCATCGATCGTCAAGATACCCGGCGAATGGCCGGCCGACAGGATGCCGGTCGATTGAACCGTGACATCGCCGTGAATCGTGCCCAAGCCGCCGAGCAAACCGCCGTTGACGGTGACTTCGCTGGTGATCGAGCCATCGACCAACAGAGTTCCGGCCACGAGCGCGGTGGGACCGGCGTAATCGCTGGTTCCCGTCAGGACGAGTGTTCCGTCGCCCGTCTTGGTCAACGATCCGGCGGCGCCGTGGATCTCGCCGAGCACGAGCGTGCCGGTGGCGGTGCCGTTGTTGGCCACCTCGAAGGTCGCTGGCCCGGCGAGGGTCGTGGTGCCGAGGCGCAGGCGGTACGCCTCGTTGACGGGCGAACCGGTTTCGGGCGACAACCGGAGCGTGGCGCCGGTGCCCATCGTGAGGTTGCCCAGGGAGTAGTCGCGGCTGCCGAGCCCGGCCAGGATGGCAAGGTTGGCCGACGCGCCATCGCTGAGCGTCACGTCGTTGTCGTAGGCGGTCGACACCAGACCGCTGCTGGTGAAGCGGAAATTGCTGATCCGTTGGCGGGCGACGGAGCCGCCGGTGCCGCCGCTGAACCCGAAATAGGCCCCCTGGCCAAGCAGGCTATTGAGATCCACGCCCGAGTAGGTTTGCGTGAACGCTGTGCCGCCTTGAGTCAGGGTGGCCGTGAGCGTGCTGCCGTTGTAGGCCAGTTGGACGTCGACGGGGACGTCATACAGGTTGATATCCGTAGGCGGCATATAGCCGCCGGCGAGCGAACCGTTGACCAGAAGGTTGTTGCCAATGCCGCGGGTATTATTCGCGTAGAGGTTGATGGCAAAGCCGGTGCTGGGGGAGACCGGCGTCGTGCCGCTATAGCCGAGGTTGTGGCCCGAGGCACCGAGAGCGGCCGGTCCGCGCGGATCGTTCTGGAAGACCATGGCCAGCCCGTCCGCCGGATTGGCGCCGCCCTGGTCGGCATGATAGGTGAACTGGATCGTGAACGGGGCGGTCGACAGGCGGTGATTGAAGTAGGCGCTGCGGGCCAAGCTGCCCTCGTTGGTCGTCACGGTGAGCACATCGGCGGCGGCCGAGGAACCACCGTTGAAGGTCCAGGCCGTGCCATCGTTGCCAAAGCCGGCCATGGAGGTCACGGGGGCCGCCAGCGCGAG
>JBDKTH010000787.1:0-1852 GCA_039680305.1 Thermoguttaceae bacterium
AAAAGGGGGACTGGAAGCCGAAGACTGGCGACCAGCGGGCGATCCCGATGAGTCCAGTGGCCAGGGCGGTCCTGAACAAGCTACCCCGCAAGGCCAAGTGGGTCTTCACCTCGCCCCCCACTCCGACGTATCCGGCCGGCGATCATCTTATCTCCGAGCGGCGACTACTTGAATACCTGAAACGGGTACTCAAGCGTCTGGGGCTCAAAGGGCATCTGCACACCTTTCGGCACAGCTTCATCTCCCACGCCCTGACCCAGGGCATTCCCGAGGCGATCGTCCGCCAGTGGGTGGGGCACGTCGATCCGGAGGTCATCAAGCTCTACACGCATGTCTTGGACGAAACTTCCCAGGCGGCAATGAAGCGGCTGTCGGGGGGGAACGGAGCGTCCAACTCCAAGGACAAGGAGGCCAAGGATGGCAACGAAACCCAAGTGCCGAGTTAAGCACAAATTCAGCACACCGGCGAGCCCGGCTTCGGAGGCCGGAGCGCAAAAGAAAAGCCGCCAACCGGTTACGGCGACGGCTTCCTTGATGAGCGGAGAGGACAGGATTCGTCTTGGCCCTCTCTGCAACTCCTTGAGCGGCAACACATTACGAACGCAAGTCGGGAAGTAGTCGTGGCTTGCGTCTTGTCACGTGTGTTCGTCTGTGATCACGGATTCTCACCTGTTGTCATCTGTTTTGTCCCACTGGGACAAACGTCAGCGGTGACTCTCGAAAGCGGAGACCGATCGTCTCCGCTGGCGAAGCCGCTTGCCGATCCGTTGCGGACGCCTTCCCACAGGGAGGTGTCACGATGATTTCTTACTCGAACTCGCAGCTTGTGCCCAGAAACGGCCACACGCTCATCGCCGCGATCGTTGCCCGCATCAGCGGGTGTGCCAGCCAGAAGGAGCTTAGCCTCGACGATCAAGTGGATCACGCCAAGGAGGAAATCGCCCAGTTGTATCGGGGGCCGATCGAGTACCGCGTGATCGCCACCAAAGGGAAAGGCGAACGCGTGGATCGGCCGGAGTTGGCGCAGGTGGCGCAGCTGATCCGCAGCGGGGAACTGGACCTGCTCGTCATGGAGGACGTGGGCCGGTTGGTCCGCGGCGCCGAGGCGGTGAAGCTTTGGGGAATTGCCGTGGATCACGGCGTTCGCTGCCTCGCCCCCAACGACTGCTTGGATACGCTCGACGAGACCTGGGAAGAGGAACTGATCACCGCCTGCCGGGACCATGTGGGGCACAACGCCCACACCTCCAAGCGGCTCAAGAAGAAGCTGATGAATCGCTTCAAGAAGCTCGGCGGCGCGGTGGCCCTGCCGATCGCCGGCTATATTAAACCGGAGGACGCCAAGACCTATCACGATTGGCGCAAGGACGACTCCGCGACCGAGACGATCGACCACGGGCTGAGCACGTTGAAGGCGACGCTCAACTGCTCCGCCGTGGCCGACTACTTCAACCAGAACGGGTTCTCGACGGGGCCCTATTGCCGGCGGAAACAGTGGAATGGCCCCATGGTTCGGCGGTACTACAGGAACCGGCTTCTCGCCGGTTATCCAGGCCGCGGGTTCCGATACACCATCAAGCACCACGAGACGGGCCGCCGTGTGTCCGTCAAGACCCCGAACGGCGAACCCACGTTCGTCGAATACCCCCACTTGGCCCATGTCGACGCCAAGGAGCAGGACGAGGTCAACCGCATGCTCGATGCGAAGAACTCCCGTACCTGGCGGAAGGCGGTGAACGGAGTCGATCCACTCTGGCAGCGATCCCGGAAACGGACCCGCTTCCCCGGGCAGTACGCCTGCTGCTGGTACTGCGGCGGGCATTACGTCTGGGGCGGCAACGGAATGACGGAG
>JBDKTH010000070.1:0-8096 GCA_039680305.1 Thermoguttaceae bacterium
CTGCTGCGAATCCTTCAGGACGGCTGGTTGGAGCGGGTCGGCGGGCGTCAGTCGATCAATGTCGACGTGCGGATCGTTGCGGCCACGCACCGCGACCTGGCCGCGATGGTCACGCAAGGGAAGTTCCGCGAAGACCTCTGGTATCGGATCGCCGTGTTCCCCGTTCTCCTGCCGCCGCTTCGCGAGCGTCCCGAGGACATCCCCGAATTGGCCCGGCATTTTGCCGAGCGGGCCGCTTCACGCTTCGTGTTGCCGCTGGCGTTGCCTTTGCCGGAGGACCTGGAACTGTTGCGGACCTACCCCTGGCCGGGGAATATCCGGGAACTGGCGGCGGTGATCGACCGGGCCGCGATCCTCGGTAACGGACAACGGCTGGAGATCGCCAAGGCCCTGGGGACACCGTCCCGACAGGAGCCCGCTGCGCCGAGTGGTTGTCAGAAGCCGGGCTGCCCATCCGCCGCGGCAGAGATCGTCTCCTTGGATGAAGCGATGAAGCGGCACATCGAGGCGGCGCTGTTGGCCACGCGGGGGCGGATCGAGGGCCGTCGCGGCGTGGCGGCCCTATTGAAGATCAACCCCCACACCCTCCGCGCCCGGATGCGCAAACTGGGGGTCGACTGGGATCGGTTCCGCGACCATGACTAGGACGCCCGCCCGCGTCCAACCCGATTCGATAGGTTGGAGCGGGCGAGTCGGCAGCGGGCGTCAAGCCACCGCCAACGGCTGACTGGCCTCCTGGTAGAGCGGGGTCGACAGGTAGCGTTCGCCGAAGCTGGCGGCGACGGCGACGATCACCTTGCCGCGGTTCTCCGGCCGCGCGGCGACCCTGGCGGCCGCGGCGACGTTCGCTCCGGTGCTAATCCCAACGAGAATCCCTTCCTCATGGGCCAGACGCCGGGCCCAGGCGAAGGCCTCGTCGTTGGTCACCGTTTCCACGCCACTTAAGAGGCTCGTGTCGAGGTTCTTGGGGACAAATCCTGGCCCGATCCCCTGGATCTTGTGCGGGCCGGGCTTGCCGCCGGAGATCACCGGGGAATCGGCCGGCTCGACGGCGAACGCCTGGAACTGAGGATTGTGTTTGCGGATATAGCGGGTCGTCCCGGTAATCGTTCCGCCGGTGCCCACGCCGGCAACGATCGCGTCGACGCGGCCCTGCGTGTCTTCCCAGATCTCCCGGCCGGTCGTCTGCTCGTGGATCGCCGGGTTGGCCGGGTTCTCGAACTGCTGGGGGATCCAACTGTTGGGCGTGGCAGCGGCCAACTCCTGGGCCTTGGCGATCGCCCCCTTCATCCCGTCCTTGGCCGACGTGAGCACCAGGTTGGCCCCCAACGCGCGGAGCAGCCCGCGACGTTCGAGGCTCATCGACTCGGGCATCGTAAGCGTCAGGTGATAGCCCCGGGCGGCGGCGACGAAGGCCAACGCGATCCCCGTGTTGCCGCTGGTCGGTTCGATAATCTGCGTGTCCGCGGTCAGAATCCCGTCCCGTTCAGCGGCCTCGATCATCGCGCGGCCGATGCGGTCCTTAACACTGGAGAACGGGTTGAAGAACTCGAGTTTCAACAACACCGTGGCGTGGCCCGCCGGAATCACCCGGCGGAGCTTGACCAGGGGCGTGTCGAACGTGGTCTGAACAATGTCGCCATACGTCTTGTTGCGAGACATGTTTGCTACCTTTCCTGCTTAGTGGGCATTGATGATAGAACACCGTGTAATGGTTGGGGCGGAAACGCCATTGCGAGTGAAACCTCCGGATCTCGTCTGCCGAGATTGGCTCACGACGGAACCTGTCGCTGACGCAGCCGGCGTTTGTCCGTACGGTCGACCTGGACCACCACCCCATCCTGAACAATGATCACGACGGAGCCGTACTGCAGGCCGCGGAGGGATTCCCGGACCGGTTGCAGCCAGGGCTCGTCCCGCGCCTGCCGCGCGGGGATTGCGGTGGGTAACTGGGTTTCGGACATTTGCTGGTTCCTCACAGGTCCCGTTCCCTCTAGATCGAATAATCCTCGACGAATACGCGCAGATCCCGGGGGCTGACGAACACCTCGTCGCCGACAGCCACGGGCTGTTCGCGAAAGCGGTCGTGCGACATCTCCACCTGGACCTCCTGGCCGGTTTCGCTCCAGAGTTCGATTTTCACGTGCGGGCCGGCCGCCTGGACCCGGAGGATCCGGCCCCGCATCGCCGGGGCGCCGTTGCTTTGGGCATGGATTTCCAGGTCGTGGGGACGCACGAAGAGTTTGGCCGAGTCGCCGTTGATCGCCAGTCCCTCGGGCGGATCGAGCACGAGCGAACCGAAGATGGCCTTGCCCGCTTCGATCCGGCCGCGGAAGAGATTGACGTTCCCGAGAAAGTCCATGACAAAGGCGCTGGCCGGCTGATGGAAGAGTTCCTCGGGCGAGCCCATCTGTTCAATCTGCCCTTGGTTCATCACCACCACCTGGTCGGCCACCTCCAGGGCCTCTTCCTGGTCGTGGGTCACGAAGACGCTCGTCACGTGGATCTCGTCGTGCAATCGACGGAGCCAGCGCCGCAGCCCCTGCCGGACCTTCGCGTCGAGGGCCCCGAACGGTTCGTCGAGCAAGAGCACCTTGGGCTCGATCGCCAGGGCCCGGGCCAGCGCCACCCGTTGCCGCTGGCCGCCGGACAACTGGGCCGGATAGCGTTTCTCCAGGCCATCCAGCTGGATCAGCTTGAGCAGTTCCTGAACCTTGTCGCGGATCGCCGAGCGCGACGGCCGGTCGCTGCCCCGGCGGACCCGCAGGCCGAAGGCGATGTTTTCAAACACGGTCATGTGCCGGAAGAGGGCGTAGTGTTGGAAGACGAAGCCGACCTGACGCTGCCCGACGCTGGTCTTGGCCACGTCCTCATCGTGAAAGAGGATCAGGCTCTCTGGATTCGGATCGAAGACTTCCAGACCGGCGATGATCCGCAGCAAGGTCGTCTTGCCCGACCCCGAGGGGCCCAGGAGGGCGACCAACTGGCCATCGGGGATTTTCAGGCTGACGTTCTTCAGGGCCGAGAAACTGCCGAACGTCTTGGTGATGTTGCGGACCTCGATACTCACGCCAAAGTCTCCTCTGCCGTTGACGGCTCAAGCAGGTCGCCGGTTTCCACGCGACGCTTGGTTCGAGAAAGAAGGGGCGCAGACCGACTCCCGTTAGAGGCATAGGGAGCAGACGGGAGTCGATCTGCGAGGAAGACGCCATGCGTCAATCACTAGCGCGGCTGATAGATCTGGTCGAAGACGCCGCCATCGGCAAAGTGCGTCTTTTGCGCCGTCTTCCAGCCGCCGAAGACCTCGTCGATCGTGAACAATCGCGCGGCGGCGAACTTCCCTTCATACGTCTTGGCGACCTCCGGGTGCCGGGGCCGATAGAAGTGCTTCGCCGCCACCTCCTGTCCCTGCGGAGAGTAGAGGAACTGGAGATAGGCCTCGGCGACTTCCCGCGTGCCGTGTCGTGCGACCGCCTTGTCGACGACGGCCACGGGCGGTTCGGCCAGGATGCTGATCGAAGGCGTGACGATCTCAAACTTGTCGGCCCCGAACTGCTTGACGGCCAGGTAGGCCTCGTTCTCCCACGAGATGAGTACGTCGCCCAGGCGCCGCTGGACAAAGGTCGTGGTCGAGCCCCGGGCGCCGGAATCGAGCACCGGCACGTTCTTGAACAGCGTCGTGACAAATGCGAGGGCCTTGGCATTCGCCTGGGCCACCTGGGCAGCCGAGGCCGGGTCCCGCAAGCGAGCCAAGTCGCCGAGTTCCTTCTGGAGCACGTAGCCCCAGGCGGCCAGGTAGTTCCAGCGGGCGCCGCCGGAGGTCTTGGGATTCGGCGTAATCACCGAGACCCCGGGGCGCACCAGATCGTTCCAGTCTCGGATTCCCTTGGGGTTCCCTTTGCGCACCAGGAAGACGATCGTCGAGGTGTAGGGAGAACTGTTGTCGGGAAGCCGCTTTTGCCAGTCGGCCGGAAGCAGATCGGCCTGTTCCTGAAGGGCGTCAATGTCATAGGCCAAGGCTAGTGTCACCACGTCGGCCTCCAAGCCGTCGATCACGGCCCGGGCCTGCTTGCCCGAGCCGCCATGCGACTGCTTGATCGTCACCCGGTCGCCGGTGCGGGCTTGCCAATACTGGCTGAACGCCGCATTGTACTCCTTGTAGAGTTCACGGGTCGGATCGTAGGACACGTTCAAAAGCTCGATGTCTCGGGCGACCGCCAGACCAGGTAGCAGAAGGCCGATGGCGACCGCGGCCAGGAAAGACTGCGAAAAGAGATTACGCGACGACATTTCGATGTTCCTTGCAGCTAGAATCTGTCTCAGAAATGCTTGGGGTGATCAAGAGATGCCAAAGAAGCCCCCTGAGGATTCCGCTAACTACACGCGCACATCGGTGACCTCCTTGCCACAGGGCTGGAAGAGCGACGTCGAGAGGTATCGCTCGCCGCAACTGGCGGCCACGGTCACGATCAGTTTGTCGCGATTCTCCGGGCGGGCGGCCAAGCGGGCGGCAACCGCCACGTTGGCCCCGGTGCTGATTCCGCCCAAGATGCCCTCCTCCTTGGCCAATCGGCGCGCAAAGTAAAAGGCCTCGTCGCCCGACACCGTCTCGATGCCGCTCAAAAGCGACGTGTCGAGATTCTTCGGCACAAAGCCCGGGCCGATTCCCTGGATCCGGTGCGGCCCGGGCTGGCCGCCGGAGAGTACCGGGGAATCGTCCGGCTCGACGGCGACCGCCTGAAACTCAGGCTTGTGGCGGCGGATGAACCGGGTCACCCCGGTCAGGGTTCCACCAGTGCCCACGCCCGCGATGAAGATGTCGACTTGTCCCTGGGTGTCGGTCCAGATCTCCGGCCCGGTCGTGGCCTCATGAATTGCCGGATTGGTGGGGTTCTCGAACTGCTGGGGGATCCAACTGTTGGGCGTCTGGTCCGCCAGTTCCTGGGCCTTGGCCACCGCCCCACGCATGCCCTCCCGGGTTGGCGTGAGGACCAGGTTGGCCCCCAGGGCCTGGAGCAGGATGCGTCGTTCCTGGCTCATCGACTCGGGCATCACCAGCGTCAGCCGATAGCCCTTGGCCGCCGCGACAAACGCCAGGGCGATCCCCGTGTTGCCGCTGGTCGGCTCGATGATGTGGGTGTCCTTCTGCAAGAGGCGGGCATGCTCGGCCGCCTCGATCATCGCCCGCCCCACCCGGTCCTTGATGCTCGACAGCGGGTTAAAAAACTCCAGTTTGAGCAGCACGGTGGCGTGGTCCGCGGGAATCACCCGGTTGAGCCGGACCAGCGGCGTATTGAAGATCGTCTGGACGATGTTGTTGTACCAGGTGGCGCGGAGCATGCGTGGCTTCCCCCCTTGCAGAAATCCCTTGGCGTCTCGGTTCAGGCCGTCCCCACGCCCGCCGGCGTCGCGTGAGGCTCGCGGACCGGTCGTCGGTCAGGGCCTGTGAAACTGGCCAGACGACCGGCCGCGTGCCTGGTGCCTGCCAAGGAGTCTGGGGCAGGCCGCCGCGAGTAGGACGCAGAGCCGTGCTGAGGGCTGAAGATCACCAAGGCCTTGTGGTGTTGCCGTGCGATTTGGGCGAGTTCGGCCTGCGTGGCCAAGAGGACCGGACGGGCCTCGTCCAAGAGTTCTGCCGCCGTCGTGGCCGCGACCTCGGCCGCCACGAGACGATAGGAGTCGATGCGGATCGTATAGAGGTTAACCTTCATGGCAACGCCTTTCTTTCTCTTGTCCGGCCCCGTGTCTTTCGGAATCGAAAGCAAGTCGCATGCCATCAGTGCGAGGCGAATTCCCACCGACCGAAAGACGCTGCGTCGAGAACTGGCCGCGACAAGCGGGTGTGCGGAATTACCGGGCCAACGACGTCGCCGCTATCGCTTGTGCCGCTTAGCCTTACGCGCGAGCAATGCGTCGCGAGCCCCGGGCGGCGAGCCCCTTTCACGCGCGAGCGGTTCCTCCAAGCGGACTCGAAGCATGCGGAGGTCGGCCGAGAGGAATCGGTGCGGATCGCGGGACGCCGTGAAATATGACGGGACGCCCGCACCGGTCCCCGAATCGCCGAGCGGAAGCGTGGACATTCGGGCGGCTCTGGGGCGATCGCCGCCCAGCTCGACAGACGCGTTCCACTGGTCAGAAAGGCCGGCCGTGGCGAGGAATACCCAGCAATTCTCCCAGGGGGAGATTAGCGCAGGGCCTGTTCCAGATCGGCGATCAGGTCGCCGGCGTCCTCGACGCCGACCGAGAGCCGCACGAGCCCATCGTCGATGCCCAGTTCCGCCCGCTTGTCGGCGGGGATCGACGCATGGGTCATGAGCCCTGGATGCTCGACGAGGCTTTCGACGCCGCCAAGGCTCTCGGCCAAGGTGAACAGGCGGCAGCGTTCGAGGAACTGCCGGGCCCGGGGTAGCCCTCCTTGGAGCACTACCGAGACCATGCCGCCGAAGCCTCGCATCTGCCGCCGGGCCAAGGCGTGCTGGGGATGGCTGGCCAAGCCGGGATAGTAGACCCGCGTGACATCGTTTCGCTGGTCAAGCCACTGGGCGATCCGCAAGGCGTTCTCGCAATGCCGCTCCATGCGCAGGGCCAGCGTCTTGAGCCCTCGCAGGGCGAGGAAACTGACGAACGGCCCGGCGATCGCCCCCACGGCATTCTGCAGGAATCGCAACTGCTCGGCCAGGTCGGTTCGCTGACCAACCACGGCGACGCCCCCGATCATGTCGGAGTGGCCGTTGAGATACTTGGTCACCGAGTGGGCGACGATGTCAAAGCCCAAACCCAGCGGTCGTTGGACGTAGGGCGTGGCAAACGTGTTGTCGGCCACACTGAGGATCCCCCTCTGCCTGGCCAACGCGGCGATCGCCTCCAGATCGGCCAGTTTCAACAGGGGGTTGGAAGGCGTCTCAATCCAGATCATCCGCGTGTTGGGCTGGATGGCGGCTTCAAATGCCTTCAGGTCCGTGGCGTTGACGTAAGTAAAGCTCAAGCCGGCGCTGCGACGGCGAACCCGCTCAAAGAGCCGATAGGATCCGCCGTAGAGGTCGTCGCACACGATCACATGCGAGCCATGCTCCAACAGTTCGAGGACCGTGGCGATCGCCGCCAGGCCGGAGGCGAAGGCAAACGCCGCCGTGCCTTCCTCCAGGTTAGCCACGCAACGTTCAAAAGCGAAACGCGTGGGGTTCTGGCTGCGCCCATAGTCGAACCCCTTGTGGACCCCGGGCGACTGTTGGGCGTAGGTGCTCGTCGTATAGATCGGCGTCATCACGGCGCCGGTGGTCGGGTCGAACGACTGGCCCGCGTGGATGGTGCGAGTGGCAAAAGCCAGTTGGGGAGAGGTCTCGCTCGTCGAGTCGCTCGCGGAGTGTGACTGGCCGAATTCGCGATTCAAGGAATCCAATGCGGTGCTCCTCACGCGGCGTGCTGACGTCGCCGCAGGTAACTCAAGACATCCATGCGGGTAATCAGGCCGTAGAACTCGGTCCCCTCGGCCACGATCGCCACCAGCCCGGCGCCAAAGACCGGAAGTAAAGCCTCGATCCGCGCCTTCGGCGACACGGTTTGGAGATTGGCTGTCATGACCTCGCGGGCCGGGCGACGGAAGGCGGCCTGGTCGCGAGCGACCGCCAAGAGCAGATCGGATTCGTCGAGAATGCCGACGATCTTGCGTCCCTCCAGCACGGGCAATTGCGAGACGTCGTAGAGCCGCATCCGGGTGTAGGCGATCGCCAGCGGATCGTCGGGGCCAACGCTGACGACGGCCCCTTCGGTAAACCGGCGTGCGATCAGGTCCCGTAGATCGCCGTACGACGTCCCCTTCAAGAGCCCCTGCTCGCCCATCCAGAAGTCGTTGTACATTTTCGAAAGATACTTGTTGCCCGAGTCGCAGACGAGCGTGACGACGCGTTTGGGCTGCGTCTGTTGGCGGCAATACCGAAGCGCGGCGGCCACCAACGTTCCCGAAGACGAGCCGGCCAGAATCCCCTCGCGAAGCAATAGTTCTCGGGCCGTGCCGAGAATCTCGTCGTCCGGAATCCGGAAGGCACTTCTGACACAGTAAAGGTCGGAGATATGCGGGACCAAATCTTCCACGCTGC
>JBDKTH010001038.1:0-3564 GCA_039680305.1 Thermoguttaceae bacterium
CGAGTTGGTTCTCGGTGAGACGATCGAAGCGCGAGGAGGCGGCGACGACGGTCGTGAGGCCTTTCAGGTTGACGAAGTAGACGCGGCCTTCGGCGGCCAGGGGCGAGGCGCGGTAGTCGCCTTTAAGCCGCTCTTTCCAGTGCAGCCGGCCGGTCTTGGCGTCGAGGCAGCGGACCACGCCGTTGTCGCTCAACAAAAACAGCAGGTCGCCCCAGATCGTGGGCGTCGGGCTGTCGGGCGTCCCCTGGTCATACTTCCAGGCGATGCCGTCGCGCGTCTGCTTGTCGTCGCCGTTGGGCTTGAAGGCCAACGTGGCCGCCCGCTTGCCTTGCGTAAGGTAAATCAGGCCGTTGGCCGCCATCGGGCTGGTGATCACACGACTGCCGGCCAGTTCCGGCAGATACCAGAGCCGCTTGCCGGTCAAGGGGTCGTAGGCGTCGAGGACCAGTCCGCCCATGACCACCAGTTCCACGCGCCGGCCGTTCTGCCAGACGAGAGGCGTGGCGTAGGCGTCGCAATCCTCGTTGGTCGCGTCGGTCATCCGCATGGTCTTCCAGCGGACCTTGCCCGTCCGTTTGTCGTGGGCAACCAGATAGCTGGGCGACGGATCGCCCGGCAAGTCGGCGCAATTGTCTTGCAGGCAGACCGAGATCACGAGATCCCCGTAAAGCTCGGGGCTGTTGGCGTGTCCCCACCAGATCGTGTACGGGCCGTAGTCTTTCTGAAGATTGCGGAGCCAGAGCCGCTTGCCGTCGAAGTCGTAGCCGGCCAGGTCGCCGTTGCCGAAATGGGCAATGACCACTTCGCCGTCGGTCACGCACGACGGGCTGGCGTAGTTCTGCGCGTCGTGGAACTGCTGGTGCCGGCGCGCCTCGCCCTCCTTCTTGGGCAGCTTCGACACCCGATCGGCCTTCCCCTCGCCGACCTTCCGCGTCCATTGGATCTTGCCGCTGGCGTTGCTGACCCGCACCAACAGCAGTTGGCCGTCGTCGGTCTCGCTGGTCAAAAAGATCGCGTCGTCCCAGACCACCGGCGTGCTGTCGCCCCAGCCGGGCAACTCGCACTTCCACACCACGCCAACGCCTTCCCCTTCGCTCCACGCCACCGGCAGGCCCCGCTCGCGGCTCGCGCCGTTGTTCTCCGTGCCACGCCACCGCGGCCAGTTGTCGGCCCTCGCTTCAACGTCCGGGAGACACACGCCTCCAAGCAAGATCGCAACGAACATCGATACCCTGAACGTCCAACGAGCGCGGAGGGAGAAAGGCATGGCTGTATGATCGTAGGAGGGAAGGAAAGACCTACGCCAACACGACCTTGCTCGGATCGTGCGGCGTCTCACGCACGTAACGCGGCACCGCGTAGCCGGGCAGACGCGTTCGGAGTTCGGCGAGCAGCGCTCGGCCGGTCGTCTCGGGAACCTCGAAATGCGCCGTGCCAGCAACCCGGTCCAATTGATGCAGATAATAAGGCATAACACGCAGGTCAACCAGACGCTCGCACAATTCGGCCAGAATTTCGACGCGATCGTTTACCCCCCGCAAGAGGACCGACTGGCTCAGCACAGGAATCCCCGCGTCGACCAGCCGCCCAAACGCCTCGGCGACCGCCACGTCGATCTCGGCCGGATGGTTTACGTGGACCACTACGGTCGCCGTCAGCCGGGTAGAGCGAAGGGCGGCGATGAGGCCCGGGGTCACCCGCTGGGGGATAAGCACCGGGAATCGGCTGTGGACCCGCAAGCGCCGCAAGTGAGGGATCGCGGCCATCCGCTCGATCAGGCGGGATAATTCCCCATCTTTAACGGAAAGGGGATCCCCTCCGCTGAGGATGACCTCGTGGATCGAGGGATCGGCGGTGATCTGCTTGGCGGCCGCCTCCCAGCGTGTAGTCATTCCGGGGAGGTTGATATAGGGAAAATGGCGGCGGAAGCAAAAGCGGCAATGGACGGGACAAGCCCCAGTTGTTACCATAAGAAGGCGATTCTGGTATTTCGCGAGCAACCCGGGCGTCCGGGTTGCCTCCGCTTCACCGAGTGGATCCTTCGTGAACTGGGGGGCTTCCTCCAGCTCCTCCTTACGGGGTAGGACCTGTAGCAACAGCGGGTCCGTGGGATCGCCGGGACGGATGCGGGCCGCATAGGTCCGCGGTACCAGGAGAGGGAACTCCCCCGTGGCCCGCCCCGCGCTGGCCGCCCACGACGGCGGCAGATCCAAGAGCCGACACAATTCCGCCGGGTCGGTAATTGCGGCGGCCAACACGGTCTGCCACTCGGCCTCCAGGGTCGGATGTCGGGACAGGGATTCGGGCGGTGTTCTCGTTGCCATACCTTCAGAAGCGTATCACAACCTATTCCTTTCAGGAAGCCAGTGCAGGAATCGTACCCGTGGCCTCGTACAACACAAGCGAATTTCGGAAGGGTCTGAAAGTCCAGATCGAAGGTGATCCCTACCTGATGATCGAATGCAACTTCGTCAAACCAGGGAAGGGACAAGCCCTCTACAAGTGCAAGCTGCGGCATCTCATCCGCAACACGGTCCTCGACCGCACCTACAAGAGCGGCGATTCCCTCGACGCGGCCGACATCGAAGAGATCCAGGCCCAGTACCTCTACCGCCAGGGCGACCAGTTCGTGTTCATGGAAAGCACGACCTACGAGCAATATGAGCTGTCGGCCGAGACCGTCGACGACGCCTGGCAGTGGCTCAAAGAGGGGACCGTCTGCAGCATCCTCTTGTTCAACGGCCGGCCGATCGGCATCACCCCGCCGAACCACATCGTTCTCAAGGTCGAGTACGCCGAGCCGGCCGTGCGTGGCAACACGGCCACCAACGTGACCAAGCCGGCCAAGCTCGAAACGGGCGCCGAGATCACCGTCCCCAACTTCATCGAGATGGGCGAGCTGATCAAGATCGACACCCGCACCGGCGAATACCTCGAACGCGTCAAGGAATAGCTCCGGCGCCTGCGGCCCTCTCCCCAAGCGGGAGAGGGCTAAGCCGCAAGCGATTGACGTTTCATGAGTCCTGCTTCGCACGCCGACGATTTCTTGCCCACGGCCAGTCTGAAGAACCTGCGCCTGCGTGCACAACTGCTGCGCCGGCTGCGCGAGTTCTTTGACGAGCGTGGCTTCCTCGAAGTCGAAACGCCCGTGCTGTCGGCCGATACGGTCGTCGATCGGCATCTGGACCCGTTTTCCGTCGTGGTCCAACCGGCCTCGGCCAGCCGTGCCGAAAAGCGCTACTGGCTCCAGACATCGCCCGAGTTCGGCATGAAGCGTCTTCTGGTCGCCGGCGCCACGGCGATCTACCAGGTGACGCGCGCGTTCCGTCAGGACGAGCAGGGGCCGCTGCATAATCCCGAGTTCACGATGGTCGAATGGTACCGCGTCGGCGATCGTCTGGCCGAAGGGATGCAACTGCTCAGCGACCTGGGCGAGACCCTTCTTGGCCGCGGTCCAGCCGAACGGCTCACCTACCGCGAAGCCTTTTGCCGCTACGCCGGCTTTGATCCGCACGCGATCACCAATGAATCGCTCGTCTCGGCGGTCAAGGCTGCCGGGATCGA
>JBDKTH010001198.1:0-6572 GCA_039680305.1 Thermoguttaceae bacterium
GATGAGCAGGATGCCGAAGTAGGTGATGGCTCGTTTCTCGATGGCAAGGGCAGCGAGGTTCATGACGCTACAGACTCCCTTCCTGGAGAATCCTCACGGGCTGATCCTCGCGGAGCGAATGCACCCCCGCCGAGACGACCCACTCGCCCGGACGGAGTCCTTCCGTGACCGCGATGCCGACGGGAGTCAGCTTGCCCGTTTTGACCGGCCGCCGCGTCACCTTCTGGCCGTCCTCCCCGACGACCCAGACGCAGCTCTGCCCGCCGGCATCGGCGGTGAAGACGGCGCTGGGCGGCACGACCAGATCCTCGTCTGTCGGCTTCTCGCTGGCCTCGGGGGCGCCTCGGACCGTGGCCGCCATGCCCGGCAGAATCTGCACGTCGTTCGGTTGGTCGACTTGAACGGTGACGGGATAGGTCCGGGTCGTCTGCGAGGCTTCGCTGCCGATCTTTGTGATCTGACCGACGAACTGCCGGCCCGCGAAGGCATCGAAGCGGCAAACGGCTTTCTTGACGCGGGGGACCAGCGAGATCAGGCTTTCCGGCACCTGGATGGTGACCTCGATCTTCGAAACATCCAGGAGCCGGACGACCGGCTGCTTGACCTGGACCGTCTGGAAATTGTCCACATACCGGGCCGCCACCGTCCCGTCGAACGGCGCTTTGAGCACGGCGTACTCCAATTGGTTCTTGGCGTTGGCCACGGCGGCCTCCAGGGCTTTGATTTCGGAGCGTTTGGCTTCCAGATCCTCCGGCCGCGCCCCTTTCTGCCCGATATTGAGATCTTCCTTCGCCTTGGTGACCTGCGCGACGCTGCGGTCGCGTCGGGCAAGGCTCATGTCGAACTCCGACCGGCTGATCGCCCCTTTGGGCAACAGCTTCGCATTCCGCTCGTGTTCCGCGGCCGCTTGCCGATAGCTCGCCTCGGCTTCCTCCACGGCCGCCTTGAGCTGCTGGATTTCCTCCGGCCGGGCGCCCCGCTCCATGGCCAGAAGGTTCGCCTGGGCACGCGTCAGGTTCCCCTGGGCACTGTCGAGCGCGGCCTGGAAATCCCGGGGATCGAGCGCCGCGATCACGTCGCCTTTTGTCACCTTGCTCCCCACGTCGACCGGCAAGGCGACCAGCGGTCCGGACACCCGGAAGGAAAGATCAACTTCATCCCGGGCCTTGGCTCGTCCGGGAAACTCCCGGCCCGCAATGGCTTTCAAGTCGCCCACCTTGATCGCGCGAACCGGCCGGATGGCCTCCGGTTCAGAGGGGGCTTTCCGGCAACCCGTGGACACCATCGCGGCGAGCACAGAGACGCACGTTACGAACGCTTTGGCCGTCATCGGTTTCACTCCCGTCAATAAGCCCCGGACTCCGGCAGATCTGCGCTAATGGTGGCAACCAGGAATTCGATTCCACGGATCCGGTCGATCGTCGAGAACTGAACTTCCGGAGGCTCCACCGACATTTCGATATAGGGCAGGAGCCTCCGGAAACGCTCGGAGCGGAGATGCGATTGAAGCTCTTCCTCGGTGTTCCACTGAACGAGATACGTGAGCGCACGGGTATCTTCCGCGTCCAGGAAGACCCGGCTCGCTCGGCATCCCTTCGCGACCTCCGTCGGACCTTTCAGGCAGAGCAGGACGTCGAGAATCTCCTCGCGTTTCTCCGTAGACGCCACAATGCGAAACGATGCCTGGATCATCTGGGACGCTCGCTCAGAACTCAACCTGATACTTCTGGGTCATCTTGCGACGGATGTCGGTCGTGGCCGTGATGATCGCCTGACGAAGCTGCTGGACATCGGTGCCCATGGCGGCCTTCTCTTCCGCGCGGACGACTCGCCGCTGGGCGCCGACGGCTTTTATTTCGGCGACGGGATTATACCCGCCATAGGCGCCGTGGACGGCGTAGGGGCCGTAGGCTCCATACCGGTACCCTTCGTAGCCGTAGTCGCCCGCATACACGTCACCTCCGGTAATCTGCGCTTCGCGGACGCCCGACTGTATCCCCATCCGCTTCACCGAGCCGGTCGCTTGGCGCAACGCATTGGCCACGAAGGCGCTGTACGTCAGGAGTTCTTCGTCCACGCCAAGGATGGGCATCCGTTCGATGCGTTTGGCATACTTGTCGAAGAACAATTGGGTCGATGCGAGGTTCTTCGCCGTCTTCATGTCGTCCTTCAGGTCATCCGCCATTCCCACGACGGTGCGGAAATACTCGCGTGACTTCTTCGCCCGCGTCTCCGGCAGATCGCCAGGGCTGACACCCGGCGTCGCAGCGGCCATGTCGCTACTGAGGGGGGAATCGATCACGCTCAGCAGCCGCCGCAGGCCGCTCGAGGAGAGTTTGCCCGCCAGCGCTATCTCGCTCCCCTTGACCTGGACGGTCCATGACTGAAAATCGTTGACTAGCGCGCCCGAGTCGGACAGTACTTGCAGCAGCAGCGGCTTGGCGAAGGACGAGAGCGAGGAGGCGTCGGCGGACAGATCGATGGCGATCTTGCCGGAAGGCGGCTCGCCAATCCGGACGCCGATCCGGGCGCCTTGGATGTTGCTGAGTACCTTGGCCACCTCGACGAGACTCGCCGGTGACTCGTCCTTTGCCTGCCACGTATGGAGGCGTTCTTCGTGCGCTTTCAGGTACTTGCCGACCCGTTCGAACGACAGGACGCCTTCAAGATCCAGGGCCATGATGATCTCACTGCCGGCCTCGTCCGAGTAGACGGCCGCCCTTTGCAGGTAGGGGGAGAGAGGGGGCGGCGACGGTTTGCGCACTTCGCGAATCCACCGAACAACCGCCTGGCGGTTTCCCGGCCCCATGGCGGCGAGCCTTTGGGGTTCAAGCTGGACAACGTAGGTGTCGTTCGGCCGCGCCAACGCCGACAGTCCTTCGACCTTATCCGGCGTGCCGCCACGCGACTGTGCGAATTGCTCCATCGAAAGCCCCTCGTTAAGGTCGATCACCGCGGCCTCCCAAAGCGGCTCCTTGAACTCGAAGTCGATCTGCGAAGCCAGCACGAAACGCGTCGCCTGCGGTGGCACGCGAACCAGCCCCGCCTCAAAGGCTTTCTCGACCTTCTCCTTCCAGCCTTCCTTGACGCCCAACGGGCTGGCTTTGGCCTTTTCCATGTTCAGGAGCACCACCGCGTTGGCCGAACGCGGGATCTGATTGACGAGGTCCTGGAACTCGTCGGCGGCATATCCGCCGCGGACCGAAACGACGAGTAGCGCGAGCGCAGCGAGCAGGCACCATCGGAACGTCATGCCGCTCGACAACCAGGCGGAAGACAGATGAGGTCGTTTCACGGGTCGCGCCTTTCATGGAAGAGACTGGTGGCCGGGGGACGCCGAGATGAACCAGCGGTCACCTGCCCCCGTTTGCAAGCAGCATGCCAGCGAAACAGCGGCCGGGCAGGAAACGCGTTAACGCCCGAGGGTGAAGCGAGTTGCGCAACGGATGCTGCGTGGAAAAAGACGAGGCCGAGCGGCCGAAACCTCCAATAGCTTGGAGGTCGCTACGATATATTGGAGTCGCGCTTTTCGCGTTTGATGCCCAGCTTCGCCATCCGTGCCTCCAGCGTCGTCGGTTTGAGTCCAAGGATCTCGGCGGCGCCGTGGACGCCTCGGATCCGCCATCCGGTTTCGTGAAGCACGTGAAGAATGTACGTCCGCTGGCTTTCCTCCAACGTCAGCCGGGGAGCCGTGAGACTCTGCATGGCGGAGGGCATTTCCACACGCAGCGTGTCGCCGGTGGTCAGGATCATGGCGCGTTCGATGATGTTGCTCAGTTCACGGACATTGCCCGGCCAGGAGTAACGCTGCAACTGCTCGATGGTCTTGCGAGGAATGCTCTTGATCGTCTTTCCCATGCGGCGGCCGAACGCTTCGACAAAAGCCCATGCCAACGACGGGATGTCTTCCGGCCGCTCGCGCAACGGCGGAACGCGAATGGGGAAGACGTTCAGGCGGTGGTACAAGTCGGCGCGGAACTTGTTCTCCCGCACGGCCTGTTCCAGGTCGCGATTCGTTGCGGCGATGACTCGCACATTGACCGTCACCGTCGCCGGGCTGCCGAGCCGTTCGAAGCGCCCGTCCTGGAGGACGCGGAGCAGTTTTGCCTGCAATTCGACGGGGAACTCGCCGATTTCGTCGAGGAACAGCGTCGAACCGTCGGCAACCACGAAGCGGCCAACCTGCGCGGACGCGGCGCCCGTGTAGGCCCCGGCCTCCCGCCCGAAGAGTTCACTCTCGACCAGCGTGGCGGGCAGCGACGCACAATTGACGATGACCATCGGCCGGTCTTTGCGACGACTCAGCTCATGGATTGTCTGGGCCAGCAGTTCCTTGCCCGTCCCCGTTTCGCCTAGCAAGAGAACCGGCGTATCGGTGACCGCCACACGTTCTGCCTCGCAAAGCACCCGCTTCAGCGCGTCGCTCTGGCCGACGATCCGCCCGTGCTGGTGCTTGAGGACGACCTGCTCGCGCAGGTACTGGTTCTCCTGTTCGAGGCGGTTCCGAAGCCTCACGTTCTCGGCGAGTGCGGCGCGGAGCGCCTCGTCGGCCCGTTTGCGTTGCAGCGCATTGGCAAACACCTCTCCGATCAACTGCAGTCGAGCGACGATCTCCGCGGGCCACTCGCACCGCCGTTTGACGAACGCGAAGGTGAGGGCCCCCAGGATCACGCCGCCCGCCTTGAGCGGGATGGCCACGTTCGACAGGATGCCATGCGCGAGGCAGTAACGCTTCTCCTTCTCCGCCTCCGGCGGCAAATCCTCGGGCAAACACCTCACGAACACCGTCTTGCCGCGTCGAAACTGGCCGATGAACCAGGGCAATCGGTCTTCGGCAAACGCTCCCAGGGGAAACGGTTCACAGCCAGGAACTGCGTAGGCGTGCGTCACGGAAACCCGTTTCTTATCGTCCGTGAAGACGGTCAGGGTGCTTCGATCGTTCCCCAAGAACTGCACGAGCAATTCCAGGCTGCGGTCGATCAACTGGTCGAGGCGCTCCGAGGGCGCGTTGACGAACGTCGATGAGAGATCGGCGATCATCGCCTCAAACCGCAAACGGTCGTCGACCTCCAAGGCCTGGTCCAGGTATTCTGTGCTCATGGAAGCTGGCCTCTTGCCCCAGCGATGCTCCTGGGGACCGATAGGGGTATTCCGGCACAACAGGGGGTGGTATGTCACTCTAGCGATCAATTCGCCTGATCACAGCCCCTCTAGCGTTGGGGAAGGACGTTGAACCTCCAAAATACCGGAGGATCGGGCTTCGGTACCTCACGGGGGCTCACGTGCACTCTGGTCCATAACCTATTGGTATGACGTCACTTATCCTCTTGCAGCCTTCTGCCCCCAGCATCTGGTACATGTCTTGCTATCAGTCGGATGCCAAGCCAACCAGGGATCGGGTCGTCATCCACCCGCCCAGCGAACAGGAGCCGAGACGGCCAGTGGCGACTTGGACCTGACGAGCTTCAGTAAATCCTATCCGTCGCAGCAAGAGGGAGAAGCAAGCCATGTCGAATTTACGATCGGCGCACCTCACCGCACGCGGGCCGCTGGTGGCGGTCGCGGCAGTGTTGATCCTCGCCGTCTCAGCCAGCGCCGCAGGGAAGAAACCCGGTGCCAGGTCGGACGAGGACGCCATTGGAGCCGCGGTGGAGTCTTATGTGGCCGCCTACAACCGGGGCGACGCCAAGGCCGTCGCCGCGCATTGGAGCGAGTCGGGCGAGTGGATCAGCCCCTCGGGCCAGCGTTTCCAGGGACGGCAGGCCATCGAGAAGGAGTTAGGAGCCCTGTTCGCTGCGAACCAGGGGGTGCGAGTCGAAGTGGTGCAGCCCTCCATTCGCATGGTGTCCAAGGATGTCGCCGTGGAGGAAGGCACGGCTCGCGTCATTCGTCCTGGGGAGCCCCCGAGCGACGCCACCTACCTCGCGATCCACGTGAAGAAGGACGGGCATTGGAAGCTGGATAGCGTTCATGAAACGGACGTCCCCCAGACGCCTCTGCCAGTGTCACCCCTTCAGGAGTTGGCGTGGCTGGTCGGCGAGTGGATCGACGAGAGCCCAGAAGCCGCTGGCGAGGCTTCTGTGACTTGGACCAAGAACAAGACCTTCCTGAGTTATTCGTTCAGAGTCGCAGGACCAGAGATGGACGAGCTCGAAGGCACCCAGGTCATCGGCTGGGACCCGGCGGGGGGCACGATCCGATCCTGGATGTTCGATTCCGATGGCGGGTTCGGCGAAGGCACCTGGACCAAGAAGGGCAATAGCTGGGTTGTCAAGTTCAGCCAGGTTCTGCCCGATGGCCGCCGAGCTTCCGCCACGAACATCTACACGCCTGGCGACGCCAACACGTTCACCTGGCGATCGATCGGCCGGAAGCTGGATCAGGAGTTTCTCCCCAACATCGAAGAAGTGAAGATGATCCGCAAGACGGCACGTGACACAGTGAAGGAGGCGGGCAAGGGGGCCGAGAAATCGGGAAATCGTGGCCCGAAGAAGTAGGGATGCCCGTAGCTGCGACTGGCCATCACACGACTCAACACTCCCCTCTCGCACAAAGAAGGTGACTTCATGAAA
>JBDKTH010000622.1:0-18182 GCA_039680305.1 Thermoguttaceae bacterium
ATCGCCAGCGGCCAAGCCTGGCGCGACGCCGTCACGAACAGTTGCATCTGTTGGAGGTAGAAGGCGAGGTCGCCTTCCCGCTTGACGCCGAGCAAATGCCCGACCGCTTCGAGCTCTTTCGGGATGCCGGCACTCGGCACCGTGCCTTGGAAGATCGCGATCTTCGCCACCTCTTCGCCCAGCAGCCCGCGGTACAAGCCGCCTTCGTAGTCCAACGCCCGGAGATCCTGGCGCAGGAGGTGCAGGTCTTGCGAGGAGAATTGGACCGCCGGCAGCAGTTGCACGAGCACGTGGTAGGCCAGGCTGGCGAATCCGGCCCGGGCGGCCTGGGATTTCACTGCCGGCTCGTAGCGCAGGCTGCAGGCCATCGCAAGCATCGCGTGCAGCGATTGGGCCGCGCCGGCGGCGTCCTGCCGACGCGCACGGACGTGCGCGTCGAGCGCCAACAGTCGGCAGCCCAGGTCCAGGGCGCCGAGGTGGGACGGTTGTGCGGCGAACAGGTCGGAGGGATTCACCGGATAGCAGACCGCCCCACCGAGCCGGGCGACCGCGTACAATTCCTCAAGCGCGGTCGGGTGCTGGGCCAGGAGCTTTTCGGCCTTCTCTTGCGCAGACCAGGGCAGCGCGGGCGGCGGGATCTGATAGCCCTCGCCTCCCGACCGGCCCAGGTCGAGCAAGGCCGACTGGAACGCCGGCACCGTGAGCGGCTGGACCGCGTGAAGCCAGGCCTTGCCCGTTTCGACCGACGCCGGGGGCGCCATGTACGACGCCACCAGTTGGTCCGGCGTGGCTGGCAGTTTGGATTCCTGGAGCTTGACCAGTTCGGCCTGGGCCTCCCGCGTGCCCTGCCCCCACCACGAGACCGTGCCGATCAGGCAGGCGACGAGGCTCAGCAGCGCGGCGACGCCGAATATCAGGCCCGCCAACTGCCCGCCCGAGAAATTGGGGATCAAGACCTGGATCGACACGCGGCGTCCCATTCCCAGCAGCCAGGCGAGCTGCGAGGGAATCTGGATCTCGGCCGTGGTCGTTTCAGGCGTTTCTTCCTCGCCCTCCTCTTCCTCCATCTCCTCCTCGTCGTCGGCGACGGCCGCGCTGCGCGGCCTGGGCGGCTCCGCTTCGGTCGGCTCGCCCGGCTTCGGGGTCGGGATCGCCACCTTTTTCCCACACACCAGGCACTTCAGGCTCCGGCCGGCCATCATGTCCTGAGCCACGATTTTTCGGCCACACTCGCAATAGACGATGATCGACATGGACTCGGTTCCGCTTATCGGTCGGTTTCGCTAAAAGTCATTCGGTTCTCAACGCGGTCTATTGGCTCACGGCGGGGCGTTCTCCGGACATCCGAATGCCGATGTCTGGGGAGAACGCCGTCGTGTCATCCTTCTTCTCCAGGACCCCGCCATCGTCGACGCGGTTCTCCCCCACACTATACAACAGATAGCCGTCTCCTTCGACACCGTACCGCAACGGCTCGCCATTGAACGGATCTTGGGGCAGGCGTGACAAGTGTTTCGGCACCAGGCTGCTCAATTCTCCAGGCAGCCGGCCGTGCTCCCAGCGATAAAGTTCCAGGGCAATCGCCGCATCGGCCACGTGCCGCATGGCGATTTCGCGGGCAGTGACGGCAAAGAGGATCTGCGTGGCCGGCAGGATGGCGTCGGTGATGATGTACCGATCCTTGGCCAGGAAGGACTGATTCTGAATCTTAATCCCAGTCGCCTCCCATCGGACTGCGTCGGCCGCCTTGAATGCGTCGGGCCATGGCTGCTGAGTGGCCGCCACCAACTGCCCCAGGAAATGCAGGTAGCATCTCCGATCCAGATCCCGACTCCCCTTCTGGGCCCGATCGCCTACTTTCTTCAACTCCGGATCATCCTTGAACGGAGTGGGGTCGTCCATGACATGGAGCCCGTAGACCCGGTCTCCCACCATGGCCCGATACAGCGAGCCCTCGTAGTCTTGCGCCCGCACGGCTTCCTGGAGCCGATGCAGGTCTTGCGAGGAAAAACGCACGGTGGGCAAAGCATCCAGAAGGTGACGGTTTCCGATCGCTCCATAGGCCACTCGGGAAAGGTTACTAACGATGGTCGGCTCTGCGTCCATGCTGTGGGCGAGCATCAAAAGTGCACGGATTGCCCGGGCGGCCCCCGCCGCGTCTCCTTGGCGAGCCCGCAGGTACGCATCCCACTGAAGAAGTCGGCAGCCGCAACGAAGATCCTGAAAATGGGACGGGTTGATAAGGAATCCCGGCGTCAAATCAACCGGATACCGGGCCACTCCGCCGCGCTCGGCCGCCGTGTAAAGCTGTTCGAGACTGTTGGCATACTGGCGGACCGCTTGTTCGGCTTTGGACTGCACCGGCCATGGATTCTCCGACGAGAGGATGTCGCTCACACGGGTTCTGTCGTCGGCGACTTCCTTCATCAACGCCTCGAACGCCGGCTCGCGGAGCGGCCGCGTGGCCGACAACCAGGCCGACGCCGTGGCGGTGGCCTCGGGCGAGGACGCATAGAAAACGGCCAACTCCTCAACCGTGGTCGGCTCGCCAGCCTGGCGGATCCGCGCCAGTTCCGCCTGGATGTCGAGTCCCACCTGGCGTCGCCACATGGCATAGACGGCGACGCCGATCAGCAGGACCACCAGGACGATCAGTCCGAACACGACCAGCACCAGGGTTCCGGCCGAGAGGCGGGAGCGCGGTTCGGTTGGTTCTTGGATCGTTGCCATCGCCGCTTCTTTCTGCCCCTGGTCGCCACAAAGTCGCCGACTCGTCGCCGTTCGCAATTCCTGGGTGGCATGCCGTCACGGAGCGCAGCGACGGTCGGCATGTTTTTCGGCCCAGGAACATGCCGACCCGCGGCTGCGCCGCGTGACGGCATGCCACCCAACCATGGCTGGGGCCCCCTACTGCCCCCTCCGATATCTTACCAGATCTTCGACCGTTAGCACGGGGAATTGGTGTTTTTCAGCAAACGCCACGATTTCCGGCAATTGGGCCATGGTCCCGTCGGGGTTGGTCAGCTCGCAGAGCACACCGTAGGGCGGGAGCCCGGCCAGACGCATCAGATCGACGGTCGCCTCGGTGTGCCCCTCGCGCTCCAATACCCCGCCGGGGCGGGCCCGAAGCGGAAACACGTGGCCCGGGCGCACAAGGTCGGCCGGTTGGGCGCTGCCGGCGATCGCCGCACGGATCGTCGTCACCCGATCGGCGGCCGAGACCCCGGTGGTCACGCCCTGGGCGGCCTCGATCGACACGGTAAAGGCCGTCTGGTAGCGGCTGCCGTTCTTCTCCACCATCAGCGGTAGCTCCAATGCCCGCACCTTGTCCTCCGGCAGACACAGGCAGACGATCCCGCTGCACTCGCGGATCAAGAGGGCCATTTGGGCCACGGTCAGCGACCCGGCGGCAAAGATCAGGTCGCCTTCGTTTTCCCGCGATTGGTCGTCGGTGACCAGCACGCCGCGTCCAGCACGCACGGCTTCGATCGCCCGTTGGACGCGCTCGCACGCGTCGCCAAAGCGGGTCAGGAGAGTCTGATTCATGGTAATCCTTTCTGAAGCGTAAGTTACCAGAATCAGGGCACAGGAGCCGACAGTTGCCCAGACTCCCCGCGCCTTGTTCAGGAATGGGGATCGTGGCAGGTTGCAGACTGTCTTATCCTCTTTCGTCCGGACTCTGACCGTCCGGTCTGGCCTTGCACCAGATCTGCTGACCTCCTTTCACCATGAAAGGAGCGCTCGCGGGCTCCCCAGCGCAACCTGGGATACCGCCGGTGGGGACTTTCACCCCGCCCTGAGAACAAGTCCCTTCTATTCTCCCAGGTCTGCCCGTGTCTGTCAAAGCCGAGTGGGCAGGACAGCACCATTTCGGCGGCAACGGCATCCCACTTGCAGTTTATTGTTTGCAGGGACAAATAACATTCGCGATCAACAAAAGGAGTGGAGTAATCATGGCAGATGTGAACATTCTCGGGATCTTCCGCCAGGAGTCGCCGGTCCATCAGGCGATCGATGCCCTGCATCAGGCCGGCTTTGGTGACAATCAGATCACCGTGCTCAGCCATAAATCGGAATTGGCCGAACTGACCACCTCGGGATTCCAGAGCTTCCTGTCCAGCATCGGTTTGAGCCAACTCGACACGACCAATGTCCGACAGTCGCTCGTCGATCTGGGCGTAGACGCCCTCCAGGCCGAGCAGATCGACCGACGGATCGGCGATGACGGCGCGGTGGTCGCCGTACATCCGGATGGTCGTCGGGAGGAGGCCTTGTCGATCCTTAACCGCTTTACGGCCGAGGGAATGCCGGGAACCATGGAAGGCCGGACCACGACCGATGAGATACCAACCGCCGGCACGATGGCCGAGCCTGCGACGGAACGGCCGACGACCCCGGTTGGGGCCACCACCGAGGGAGAGCGGACCATGGAGCTTCATGGCGAGGAACTCGAAGTCCAAAAGCACCGGGAACAGGTCGGCGAGGTGGTCGCCCACAAAGAGGTCGTGACCGAGCATCGAACGATCGAGGTCCCCATCCGACGGGAAGAGGTGGTGGTCGAACGGCGTCCCATCCCCGAAGGGGAGCGGGAAGCGGCACCAGGCACCCGCATCGGCGAGGGCGAGGGCGAGGAAATCCGTGTCCCCGTCAGCGAAGAGCACGTCGAGGTGGAAAAACGGCCCGTCGTCCGTGAGGAAGTGACGGTCGGCAAGCGGGCGACCGAAGAAGAAAAGCGGGTCGAAGGCACGGTCCGCGAAGAGGAACTCCGCGTAGAAAAGGAGGGGAAGGCCGACGTGCACAAGAGCGGCGAGCGCAAGGACTAGCCCCGCACGACCGTTCAATCGGTCGACGCAAGTCTTCGTTTAGCCCGGTCGCTTGCGACCGGAGGAAGGTCGGTACGCGGGTGCCATTGGCGTGCCGCCAATGGCACCCGGTGGGCCCTTACTTGCTCGCCGGGGCGCTGGCCGCCGGGGCGGCTGGCCAGACCTTATCGACCACGTTCTGCTTGATCTTGATCGCTGCGCCGACCGTGGCCATGGCGATTGCCGCCAGGAGGATGACGTTGAACACGGCCCGTTTCCAGCCGTGCCCCACCGCGTCGCCCAGATAGCTCCGCTTGTTGTTCATGAGGAAGAAGGCGATGTAGGCGATCGGAAGCATCGTCAGACAGATCGCCGAGGCGGCCACCGGGAACCACAGCGGCGTCTTGGTCACCACGCCCAGGATGCCGATCGCCGGCACGAGCGTGAACAGCCGGTAGCGGCTCACCGTGTACTGCAGGCCGAACATCCCCAACACCTCGCAGACCGTGAAGCCGCAGACGACCATGTGGGTGCTGATCGCCCCGCAGGTCATGCCGATCAGGCCGAGGTCGAAGATGATCCGTCCCCGCACCGAGCCCATCACCCCGGCCAGGGCCTGGGCGGCGTCGATCGGCGCGAGGTTCTTGCGGAGGCCGTCCCCAGCGGCCGGGTCGTAGATCGTGCTGGCCATCGCGATGATCACCAGCGACGTGACCAGGACGAACGGCAGGAACATCGACATCACCAGATCCCAGCGGGAAAGCTTCTTGTGGTGCTCGCCCCAGCCCTTGGCCAACAGCGAGTAGGGATAGAGAAACGTCATGTTGATCCCCACCGCCGCGCCAATCGCGCCCAAGACAACCGTCAAGCCACCCTCGGCCTGGGGAATGCTCGGCGTAATGAAGCCCTTGCACACGGCCGACCAGTCAACGTGCCCGCTAAACGTGCGAGAGACGACAACGATGCCGAACGAGACGAGCACCAGGCCGATCACTCCCCGGAGGAACCATTCGTAGATCTTGATCCCACGCGCCCCGCTGCCGTAGTTCCAGGTCGTGAAGATGCTGACGGCGAGGATCAGTACGCCAATCCCCCAACGGACGGTCAATTCGGGCGCCGCCGACTCGCGGGCCACCCCGAACACGGCAGTCAAGTCCCACGCCGCGCCGGCCGCCAGGCCGTATTGCGGGAAGTGCCAGATCACCGAGGCCACGATTGTTCCCAAGGCCCAGAGAAACGCCAGCGAGACGTGCAGTTCCCGCGAGAAGGCCCGATAGGGACGTTCACCGGTCGTGAGCACGACGTTGCCCAAGGCACCGAGCATGCAAATTCCCAGGAACATCGCCACCGGCTGGACCCACAATAGGCTGTAGCCGAACGAGGCCCCGGCCATCACCGACGCCGCCGCACTGCCCGCCCCCAACGTCATGGCACTCTGCAGCAACCCCGGGCCCGTCCGTTTGAGGTATCCGACCGCTTGAGTCAGCAGGGGTTTCCCCTCAAGAGCCTGCAACTCGGCCACCTCGCGGGCGAGTTTCTCCGGGTCCCACTTGCTGGTCATGGGAAGCCCTTTGGGCGATTCCGTCTTCGGCGCGGCCTTGATTGGTTCAGCCATGATTCCACGTCCTGTGGCAGGGGGGATATGCGTCTTTCACCGTGGGCCGGTCCGCTCACCGCTCTGGCGACCTCCAGCCCAACACCTCAGACCTCCCATCCTACTTCCCCGGCGTCCGATCCGCAACGAGCTTTCCGCCGGCCGTCCGGATCGCCACGCAGCGCGTCTCCGAATGGGTTTTGGCGAACAAAACGGTAAGGCAGGGCGGCACCGAGCTTGCGAGGCCCGCCATCTCCGTGGCAGTCGAGTGGCGGGCCTCGCAAGCTCGGCACGCCCTGCTTGATTATCGATCTTGGGCGTCAAAACCCACGAGCCGCGGATCGGAGAGGTCGAGGCGATAGAGGATCTGGTTGTAGTCGTAGCGCGGCGTGGCGCTCGGGGCACCGGAAAACTGATTCGTGTAGGTCCCCTCAAAATAGATCAGACGCCCGCCGGCCTGGTCGAAGAAGTCGTGATGGACCGGGTTATAGAACGAGTAGCGATCGTGAGTGAGGATCTTCCGCGCGCGGCGCCACGGCCCGGTCGGCTCGCGTGACTCGGCATACCACACCTCGCCCAGAAGCGACGTCCCGCCATGTTGGACGGCGATGAGGATCCAGCGCTCGCGCCACGGGTTCCAGCGCACCGATCCGCCATGCATCTGGACGACGCGGCCGGTCTCCACGTCGACCGGTTGAAACCGGGCTTCCTCCGGACGCATCAGTCCCGCCCGCAGGAACTGCTGCTCTTCCTTCGGCCCGACGGGCGGCGCCAGGGTCGTCCAGCGGTAGACCAGACGCCCGTCGTTGCGATGGAGCCGGGCCTTTTTGGGATCGGTCGGGCTCCCCTCGGCCAGACAACTCCACGCCTCGTACCGAGTCGGCTCCAGCACGGACGCCAGCTCCGCTTTGACACGCACCGTGGGAAATGCGTCGCCGAAATAGAAGAAATCGACGCCGACTTCGCGATGCCGGAAGGGATGCCCATGTGGACACTGCCACCGCGCGTCGAGTTTGAGCGTCGCCCGGCGCTGGAACTCCTGCTTCTGCTCGTCGAACACGGCCAGCCCGTGTTCGAGCATCTCGCCCAACGATTTCATGCGGGCGAAATGCGTCACCAGTTGAGGCTGGCCGGCGCCGTCGGGCACGGCCATCAGGCCGTCGATCCAGACCATGCCCTCCTTCGGTTCGAATGGACACATTTTGCGGCAGAATCCGTCCGGACCGATGAAGTAACGGAGATTCACGCCGACCGCCGGGTCGAGCCCGCCCTGCCCTGGCAACTCGGCCGACGCGCCAGAGGTGCGGAAGTTGCCCAGCGGGTATCGGACCTGCGAGGTGTCGCCCCAGAACCAGTAGATCTTTCCCCGGTACACGGCCGCCTGCGCCGAGTCTTGCCCCAGGACCTGCGCATTGAGCACCGGCTCGCGGAGTGGGACCGGTTGCTTCAAGAGGACGCTGTCGCGATAGATGCCCGCGCCGGTGAGCCGGTAAAGCCGTTCGGCCACGTTGATCCGCTTGATCTTGAGCGTGGCGATCGTGCCGGGCGTCACCGGGAGGGCCGTGCCGCGAAAGCCGAACCCGTCGGCCGGGAACTCGTAACCGTGGCTGCGCACGTGGAAGAACACGCGCTGGCCGACCAGGCCCGGCTCGTCGATCGCGGTCAGGCCGTTGCTGTCGGTGTAGTAACGGATCTCATGCGTGGTGCGTAATTCCACCAGGGGCACGCCCCGGCCAGACTCCTGGTCGACGACCCGGATCCCGAACCAGGCCTCTTCAGCCGCCAGGCCGGGCCGAGCGACCACCAGCATCCAGACCAACAGAAGGCAGCGTGCGGCGTTCATGCCCTGCAGGATAACTCACGTCGCAAGGCCAGGCAACGCCCCGAAGGTTGGCGAGAGAAGTGCGTTAAGTGGTCTCGGCCGGTTCCCACTCCTGCACGTAGAAGGTCAACAGCCCGATCGCCAGTTCGTCGCCCGGGTTCAAGACCTCCTCGGTGACCGAAACGCCATTGATGTGCGTTCCATGGACCGTGTCGAGGTCGCGGACGACCAGTCGGCCATCGACCAGTTCAATCCGGCAGTGCTTTTCGGCGACCGTCGGTTCGTCGAGGCAGATGTCCACCCTCTCACCGCTGCCAATCACCAGGGGCAACCGATCGAGGTTCATCTCACGCTTCGACACGTTACGGTCCAGGCTGATGAGTGCCATCATTGTCGTTCTCCTTCTTCTACCGCGATTCCGTTCAGGCCGATGAGCCGGCACTGCCAATGTTCCGGTAATATAAGCCTCGAAAAAGCCCCGAGAATATCGGGCCTTTTCTATCGGCCTTCGTCGGGCTTTTCCCGACAGACCCGCGGGCTTTGCCAACAGCCCGCTTGAGGGAAAATCACCCACACCCCAGAGGGAGAATAGCACCCTGCCCACCTAGCGATTCCCGGATGGCATCCCACGCCACCCCTCCTTCTGAAGGGAAGGGGCGGTGCTACCAACCCTTGAGGTATTCCGTCCGGTTTCCTTTTCCGATACAACTAGGAGCCAACTAATTTGAGGCATCTTCTGCCAGGAGAAAGGGACTCCATGGGAATCCGCCCCCGTACCTCGTTCGTCTTGAAGCTCAAAGCGCGTCGCTGCAGCAAGTGCGGCGCGAAGCTCCGTCCCGCCCTCACCCGCTGCAAGCGGTGTGCGTCGAAGCAGGGCCGGCCGAAGAAGTAACGCATCGGCAATACAACGCCATGTCGAGGGTCCCGGGTGGTTAAGCACCCGGGACACTCCCTGGCCTCTTCCCGCGGGCGCTGCTCTCGGGCCCCGCCCTTCAGATCCAGCTAAGGGACACGGCTGACGGTCTGCGCCCATCGTCTGCCGCTTCTCTGCGGCAAGCCGCCCTGGTCATGCCTCCCGCTCAACGCTAGACTACGTCCTTGACTCATTCCCGGCCTTTCGGGGAGTAAGAGAAAAAGGAGTTTCTGCGATGAGTCGCCGGATTCTGATCTGCGGTGCCGCGCTTTGGCTGGCATTGTCCACGGTTTTCCCCTGCTTTGGGGCCCCCCTCTTCCGCGACGACTTCCAAACGCCCCGGGGGCGCTACGAGTTTCATGGCGGCCGGGCCTGGACGATGAAGGACGGCCAATGCCGCTTCGCCGCCCCGCAGAACGAGCGATTCGCCGTGGTCAACCTCGACCAGCACGATCAGATGCGGATCGAGGCAAGCCTTCGCATCGACCGCCGCGTGGGCCAGGGCTACGTGATGGCCGGACCGAGCCTGTTTCTGGATCCCGACAACCACTGGCGGCTGATGCTGGTCGCCGGCCCTGAGGATAAGCCGTACTTCGAACTGGTCGAGCGCTGCCAGGGACAGCACCAGGCCCAGAACGCGCCGGGCGCTCGCCTGGCCGGCAAGCGGGAGGGCACCCTCCAGACCTGGCAATATGGCCAGACCTACCGCCTCATCCTCGCCGTCACGCCCCAGGGGATCACCGGCGAAGTCCAAGACCCGAGCGGCAAGAAGTTCTGGCGTCAGAGCTACACGTTTGCCACGTCGCGGGTCGTGCGTCAGGGCCGGCCGGCCTTGACGGCCGCAGGGCTGGAAGGCGCGTTCCAGCAGTTCTCCGTCGACGGCCCACTGGCCACGTCGGCCGCGCAGCTTCCGATCGCCTCGGGTCAGGCGGGAAGCGTGGCGATCGTCGACGACGAGTCCAAGCAACTGGCCGCGGCCCTGGAGCCGCTGTTTGCCCAGGCCGGCTATGGCGTGACCCGCGTGAAGTGGGACGATCTTCGTCCTGGCCGGCTCTCGGCCACCAGCCTCGACCTGCTGGTCCTCGCCGATGCAAGGCGTCTGCCCACCGCCGGCGCGGCGACCGTGGTGAACTATCTCCGCTCGGGCGGCAAGGTGCTCGCCCTGGGCGCTCCGGCCTTTGGCCAGCTGCTATTGAAGACGCCGCAAGGCTACGTAACCCGCGATGAGTATGCCGGGGCCTTGCACCAGTCGCTAACCAGGCGGCCGCTGAAGACTTCGCCCGCCGGTTGGAAACGGGGAGCCAGCGACTCGAAACGCCCGACGAAGTTCACTCCCGAGGGTCAGGGCTGGAAGGCCGCCATGGACCTCGACGCCTGGGACTTCTTCGGCCACGCGATCCCGGATGCGTTTGCCGACGGCCACCAGTTGCTCTGCTTCCGCGCCCGGGGCGACGCCCAGACGCCGCAGCTTTACGTGGAGTGCACCGAGAAGGACCGATCGCGATGGATCGCCACGGTCGAGTTGTCGACCGACTGGCGCCCGTTCGTGCTTCGGCCCACCGACTTCACCTACTGGCCCGATTCCCCGGCGCGACGCGGCGGGGCCGGCGACCACTTCGTGCCGGCCAACGTGGCGAGCATCCAGATCGGCCTGTCGCACAGCCACACCCCGCTCTGCAAGTCCGGGCCGCACACCTTCTGGGTCGAGGACCTGGCCACGGCCACCGATCCGAATCCCGAGGAGCCCGACTTCCATGTGCCGGACATCGAAGGCTTCTCCCCCTCGCACAAGCTCTATCCGCTCCACGGCCCGATTTCACTGCAGATCTGGTCCGGCAGCGGTTGCGGCAATCCTCCCTGTCTCGGGCCGCTGTCCGAAGGCAGCACGAACGACCTGGTCATGCTGCTTCCGCGCACCAACGGGGCAGTCACCGCCTACGCCCCCAATCCCCGCGAAACGGGCATCGGCTTCGACCGCCATCGGGCCTGCCGCTGGGTGCGGATGATGGACGCCTTCGACTCGACCGGGCGCAACCGCGGCTCGGCCGTGTGGCTGATGCTCGGCGAAGACCTGTTGCCCGGGGCCATCTGGGCCAGCATCGGCATGGCCGATCCGGCCGCGTTGGTCGCCAAGGGGCCGACCTCGCAGATCCTGCAGCCGGTCCTCCTGAAACTCGCCAAGGCGATGACCCGGGGCTGCTTCTTCCTGGAAGCCGGCAGCCGCTACTTCTCCTATCACCCCGGCGAGACCATCGACTTCGGCGCACTGGCTATGAACGCCGGCCGGCGCAAACAGTCGCTCACCGTCTCCTACCGCGTAACCACCACCGGCGGGAAGGTCGTCTTTGAGCAGGCCTCGCCGTTGGACGTCGCCGCCGGCGAACGCCAGGAAACCAACTGCACCTGGACGCCGCCTGCGGCCAGCGCGTCCCAGTTCCCCTACACGGTCACGGTCCAGCTGCGCGCCGACGGCCAGGTGCTCGACTGCCTTTCGCACCACATCGACAACCTCTCCTCACACAAAGCCGGGCCGGACCAGTTCGTCCGCGTCGAGGGTTCGCAGTTCAAGCTCGGCGGCAAGCCGTGGTACATGCTGGGCATCAACTACTGGCCCAACAGCCAAGGCGGCCGGCCCACGGTCCCCTACCTCCAGCGCGAATACTACAACCCCGAGCTGATTGAGCAGGATCTGATCTGGATGCAGGCCGCCGGAATCAACATGCTCAGCGGGATTCAGGCCCCGGTCTATCCCGAATCCGACGGCCCCGGCGCGTATCGCGACCTCCAGGATTTTGTCCAGCGCTGCCACCGCCACGGAATGAAACTCTTCTACTTCCTCCGCTGGGGCAACCCGATGAACGGGGCCGACCCGGAGGCGATCAAACGCCACATCGACGCCGCGGGCCTCAAGAACCATCCGGCGATCCTCGCCTGGGAACTGGCCTGGGAACCGATCTACTACGGGGCCACGGCCAACGGCAAGATGGACGCCCTGTTGGGCGACTGGAACGCCTGGATCGTCGATCGCTACGGCTCGCTGGACGAAGCCGAGCGCGACTGGGGCTACCAGCTTCCCCGGACCGCCGCGAAAGACGGGGCGACCAAAGCCCTGGCGGCCCTGCCCGACCACCAATGGTGTGCCAAGCACGGCCCGTGGGATCGCATGATCGCCGCCTTCCGGCAGTTCTTCAGCGATCGCGTGGGCCAAGGCTACGGCGACCTGATCCGCGACCTGCGCCGCTACGATCCGAACCACCTGATCACGTTCCGCTTCGGCGCCTGTGGCATTCCCGAGGGATTCCGCTTTGCCCATAGCCATTCGGCCAGCGTGGCCAAGCATGTCGATTTCCTCTGCCCCGAGGGCTACAACCTCCAGCCCGGCGGCCCGTCCAAGCTCACCCCGGCCGACGACCTGCGCAAAGGCGGGCTGGTGACGCTCTACTATCGTTTCCTTTCCCGGGAAAAGCCGGTCGTGTGGATGGAGTTCGGCTATACGGTCAACGGGATGCGCAAGCAGTGGAAGACCGGCGACGTCGAGATCCCTGCCTCCGAGCTGGCCAACCAGCGTACCGAGTTCGAGAACTTCTACCAGATGTTCCTCGAATCGGGCGCCCGCGGCGCGGCCCCTTGGTGGCTGCCGGGCGGGTTCCGCCTGGGCGAGTGCAGCGACTTCGGGATCCTCGAGCCCGACGGCACCGAGCGCCCGGCCTGCCAGGTGCTCAAGCAGTCGCTCCCCAAGTTCGCCCAGATCCGGCCGACGTCGTGCGTCGCACCAACCGCAAGCAAGTCGGCGATCACCCTCGATCTGGACGCCCACTATCCCGACTCGTGGAGCCTCTACGGCGGCCAATACCTGGAGGCGGTCAAAGCAGGCCGGGTGCCGACGCTCCGCACCGACGGCACGGGCACCACGTCGGCCGACTGCCCGCTGGTGGCCGTCGGCAACACGCCGCTCAACGGCCACAACCCGCCCAAGTATCTCAACGCCGAGTTCAGCACGGTCGAGCTGAAGGTAGGCAACGCGCCGTGGCGCGAAGTGGCTCGCGGCAAGGATCTATCGATCCGTCCCGGCGAGGTGCTTCTCTGCCGGGCCTCGGTGGGCAACATCGCCGAAGCCACCTGGGAAGCCACGGGCAAGCCCGGCCGACCAGGCATCGTCTACCTCACCTGCCGCATCGCGCCCTCCGACAAATCCCTGGAACTGCCCCTGGCCGCCGCCACACCCTACCTGGCCGACGGCACGATCCGCGAGTTCCTCCTCCCCACCGCCGCCGACCAACAGACCGTCACGCTCCAGATGTGCGTCGTGCGGACCAAACCGGACGGCACGAAGCTGACGATCCCGTTCGGGGAGAAGCGGGCGTTTGCGGTGAAGACGCAGCCGTGAGGTGCCGGCGTGTGGCGCAGCCTTCGCCGCGGCAATACCGGGCGGTCAGCAGTCAGCGGTCAGCAGTCAGCTTTCAGCGTTGTTTCGCAGAGCTGATGGCTGATTGCTGACTGCTTTCTTGCCCGCCCCCTCCGGTCGCAAGCGACCGGGCTAAACGGGAGATCGCTCGGTCTTGCGATCAATCCGAAAAGCGGTCAGCATTGTCGCGCAAAGCTGATGGCTGACCGCTGACCGCTGATTACTGACAGCTCTCTTCCCGCCATCTCAGCGGCCCCCCCAGCCCCCGCGGTTGACATGGCCGACCGGGGAATAATAATAGACCACCAGGACGTACCATAACCTGGGGTGAAACATTGGGGGACCACTAATCGTGCGCCGATGGCAGTCGTTGAATCTCGCCGTGACGATCGCCCTTTTGGTCCTCGGCCTCACCGCTCAGGCCCTGGCGGCCCAGCGGCCGAACATCGTCTTCGTGCTGACCGACGATCAGGCCCCCTGGACGATCGGCGTCTCGGGCAACCCACAGACCAAAACGCCGAACATCGACCGGCTCGCCCACGAAGGGGCCTATCTGGTCAACTATTTCACGCCTACGCCGGTATGCAGCCCGGCCCGGGCGTGCCTGATGACCAGCCGCTACGGCTCCGAGGTGGGAATCACCGACTGGATCAATCCCAAGACGGAGCCGGACTTGGGACTCGATCCGGCCACGGTCACTTGGCCTGAACTGCTGGCCGGGGCCGGCTACTCCACCGGCCTGGTCGGCAAGTGGCACCTGGGCGACGTCGCCCAGTTCCACCCCAACAAGACCGGGTTCGGCTACTTCATGGGCTTCGTGGGCGGCGCTTGTGCACTGAAGAACCCGAAGCTGGAGATCAACGGGCAGTCGCAGAAGTTCGAAGGCTTTACGGTGAACATCGTCACCGACTACGCGTTGGAGTTCATCCGCACGAACAAGGACCGGCCGTTCGCCCTGTGCCTCCACTACCGCGACCCGCACGCCCCCTGGCTGCCGCTCCCCGACGAGGACTGGAAGGAGTTCAAAAATCTCGATCCCACGATCCCCAATCCCGATTACCCGAAGCTCGACACGCCCAAGGTCAAGCAGAAGATGCGGGAATACCTGGGGAGCGTGACGAGCATGGACCGCAACCTCGGGCGCGTGCTGGGGCTGTTGGACCAGTTGGACCTCAGCCGCAAGACGGTCGTGATCTTCACGTCGGACAACGGCTACAACATGGGCCACAACGGGATCTGGCACAAGGGTAACGGCCACTGGATCGTCACCGATCCGCCGCCAGGGACCAAGAACGTGCCCCTGTGGCAGCGGCCGAACATGTACGACAACTCGCTGCGATTGCCGATGGTCATCCGCTGGCCCGGGCGCATCAAGCCCGGCACGGTCGTCCCCCAGACGATCACTCACCTCGATTGCTACCCGACGCTTCTGGCCCTGGCCGGCGTCCAACTGCCGCCGGGTGTGACGCTCCGCGGGCGCAGCTTCCTCCCCTTGGTCGAAGGCCGCCAGGTCGAGTGGGACAACGACCTCTACGCCGAATACAGCACCCACCATCAGTCGCAGACCCACATGCGCATGTACCGCACGCCGCAGTGGAAGCTGGTGCGTGACTTCCTCAATCCCGAACGCGACGAGCTGTACAACCTCGAAAAAGACCCGGCCGAAACGACGAACCTGATCCGCAGCACCGATCCCGAGGTGCAGAAAGTCATCCCCGTGCTTCATGCCAAGATCCTGGCGAAGATTCGCGAGGTGAACGACCCCGTGCTGAAGCTCGTTGAGCCGTCGGGCAAGTAGCTCGGCGGGGCATGCCCTTTGGTTCAGGCACATGCCCAGTGCGTGGCCATGCCGGGTGAAGACATACCCCTCAGTCAGCTTTCCTGGCATAGGCTGAGTACCGATATTTCCGCGACACTACGTTCGATCAACATCCCCCCGATCCAAGCAAGGGCAATCTCCGATGTCATCCCTCCGTACCGCGATCCTGACCGCAGGCCTCCTTACCCTCTCCGCGACGGGGCTTTGTGCGGCTGAGAATGCCCCAAAGCCCCAGCCGGCGTTGCCGGAAATGCTCGCTTCGGCCCCGAAGCCGCAGCGGCTCGTGCTGCGTCCGGAAGCGGCAAAAACCTATCTCGACGCCTTTCAGGCCAGCGACGAGGAACTCTATCCGTCGTACATCGACAACTCGGCCGCCTGGTCCTTCGTGAAGCAGAGCGTGCCTTGGTTCGAGTGCCCGGACAAGGACCTGGAAGAGACCTATTACTTCCGCTGGTGGACCTATCGAAAGCACATCAAGCCCACGCCCGATGGGTTCGTGATCACGGAGTTTCTGCCCAAGGTCGGCTGGTCGGGCAAGCATAACACGATCAGTTGCCCCGCCGGTCATCATTTGTATGAAGGCCGTTGGCTGAGCGACACCCGCTACCTGGACGACTACTCAGCCTTCTGGGTTCGCAGGGGCGGCGAGCCGCGACGTTACAGCTTTTGGGCGGCCGATGCCATCTGGAATCGGGCCCTGGTGACCGGCGACACCACGCGGGCGATCGACCTTTTGCCCGATCTGGTGGCCAACTACGAGGCCTGGGAGCAGACCCATCGCGATCCCAATGGGCTCTTCTGGCAGATCGACGACCGCGACGGCATGGAAGTCTCGATCGGCGGCAGCGGCTACCGCGCGACGATCAACAGCTACATGTATGGCGACGCCATGGCGATCGCCCGCATCGCCCAACTGGCGGGCAAGACCGAGTTGGCCGCAACGTATCGCGGCAAAGCCAGCCAAATCAAGCAACTCCTCCAGGACAAGCTGTGGGACCCGCAGGCAGGATTCTTCAAAGTCGCGCCGCGTGGCGAAAGCATCCGCCTGGCCGACGTCCGCGAATTGCACGGGTACACGCCCTGGTACTTCAATCTGCCCGATCCAGCCAAGGTTGGGGCGTGGAAACAGCTCATGGACCCGCAAGGCTTTTTTGCGCCGTATGGCCCCACCACGGCCGAGCAACGCCACCCGCGGTTCACCGTCTCTTACGAGGGACACGAGTGCCAGTGGAACGGCCCAAGTTGGCCGTTTGCCACGTCGGTCACGCTGGTGGCCATGGCCAACGTGCTCAACGGTGGACAACAGGACGTCATCAGCCGCCGCGATTATCTTGACGTGCTGAAGACCTACGCGAAGTCGCACCGGCTCAAACGCGACGATGGGCGCGTGGTCCCTTGGATCGACGAAAACTTGAACCCGCAGACCGGCGACTGGATCGCGCGCACGCGGCTGAAGACCTGGCGCAACGGCACGTGGGACCCGCGCAAAGGAGGCGTGGAGCGCGGCAAGGACTACAACCACTCGAGCTATTGCGATCTGATCATCAGCGGCCTCGTCGGCCTTCGGCCCCGAGCGGACGACACGCTCGAAGTCAATCCGCTCGTGCCGGAGAACACTTGGGATTACTTCTGCCTCGATGGCGTGCGTTACCGCAACCGCTGGATCACGATCCTTTACGACCGGACCGGCCAGCGATACAAGAAGGGGGCCGGGCTGCGAGTCTTTGCCGACGGCCAGGAGATCGCCGCTTCGCCAAAGCTCTCACGACTGACCGCCTCTCTCACCGCCGCGTCCTCGGCCCAAGAGACCGCCGGCGGCTGGGTGAAGCATCCGGGCAATCCGGTCCTCGGCGGCGACCTGGGGACGTGCTTCGACATCTCGGTCCTCAAAGAAGGCGACGTCTACCGCATGTGGTTCTCCTGGCGGCCCAAGGCGAGCATCGCCCTGGTCGAAAGCACCGACGGCGTGCACTGGAGCAAGCCGGAAATCGTCCTGGGCCCGAACCCGAAGACCGATTGGGAATCGCCCGTCAATCGTCCGGTCGTGCTCAAGCGAGACGGCCAGTACCACATGTGGTATACGGGCCAGGCCCGGAAGCGTTCCTGGATCGGCTATGCCACGAGCCCGGACGGCAAAACTTGGAAACGCATGAGCGACCAGCCCGTGTTGTCGGCCGAAAAGCCCTGGGAGAAAGTGGCGGTCATGTGCCCGCACGTCCTCTGGGATGAAGAGACGAAGCTCTATCGGATGTGGTATTCCGGCGGTGGGCAGTACGAGCCGGACGCGATCGGCTACGCGACCAGTTCCGACGGCCTCCGCTGGACAAAGCATCCCGACAACCCGGTCATGCGTGCCGATCCCAATTCGCCCTGGGAGCAACATCTCGCCACGGCCTGCCAGGTCCTCAAGCAGGGCGACTGGTACGTGATGTTCTATATCGGCTTCCGCGATATCCATCGTGCCCAGATCGGCATAGCCCGCTCGCGTGATGGCATCACGAATTGGCAGCGGCACCCGGCCAACCCGATCATCCGACCGGGCCAGAATCGTTGGGATCACGACGCCTGCTACAAGCCGTCGGCCGTTTTCGATGGTACGAAGTGGCTGCTCTGGTACAACGGCCGGCACGGCCGTTTCGAGCAGATCGGCGTGGCAACCCACGAAGGCGAGGATCTCGGCTTTTCCGCCGAAAGTAAGCCGAAAGCCTCCCCCTGATGAGTCTTGACGCCCAAGATCGGTAATCGACTTCCTGGAATTCCAGGAAACTACGGAACACTAATCTTCACTAATCGACGCTAATAGCCTTTCATTAGTGTCGATTAGTGA
>JBDKTH010000993.1:0-1820 GCA_039680305.1 Thermoguttaceae bacterium
CCCCCGTTCGGAATCTCTAATAGGCACAGGTAGGGGCTGACGGTTCGTATGGTCAGCACGCCGGGTCACGCAATCCAACGAGAGAGGAGTATCGACCAATGATCAACCCCAGGCTCGCAGCCGTAGCGCTGTTGGCGTTCTTTGCTCCGGCACCACTGTTCGCGGCGGGGCCCCTGGCGTTCTCCGTCGATGAAAAAACGCAGAGCTACACGATCACCGAGCAGGGTCGGCCGGTCTTGACCTATCGCTTCGGCGAGGTTCCGCTGCCGGCCGGGATCCAGGCGGGTCATTTCAGCAAGCGCGCCACGCCTTACGACGGCGCGTACTTTTCCGATGGAAGCCGGTACGGAGGCGAGCGGAGCGACTACATCTACCCGCTCTACGGATTCCACGGCGAGCCGCTCACCGCCGACTACCCGAAAGACCATCTGCATCACCGAAGTCTCTGGTGGAGTTGGTGCGAAGTGCGCCACAACGACAAGATCGGCGACCTTTGGGCCGTCTGCAAGATCCGCGCGTATCCGGTCAAGATCACGAAGATGGAAGCCGGCGCCGAGGAGGCCGTGCTTGAGGCGGTGAACGCCTGGCGTTACGACGATGACCCGGCCGCGGTGGTGAACGAGACGGTCACGATTCGTGCCTCCAAGACCGCAGGGGCGCAGGGAGCCCGGAGCCGCACGGTCGATGTCGATGTCAGGCTCGAGGCGTTGGTCGACGGCCTGGCGATCACCGGCCGCCAGAAGGTCGATTACGGCGGCTACGGCGGAATGACGGTCCGGATGAATCCGGAGGTGAAGGAGTTTTCGCTCCGTGCGGTGCATCCGAATCCGGACACGTGGCGAGGCGACGATCTGAAGATCGTCCAGCGGGTGACCGATCGGGCCGCGTTGGGCGACGCCGCCTGGATGGCGCTTTATGGCAAGTATCCGGCCGCCGGGGTCGCGACCCCCGACTTCACGACCGTCATGATGCTCGAGTCGAAGGCGACGCCGCTCTTTCCCAACAATTTCCGCTACTACGGCTCGACCTGCATCTCGTTGGCCTTTCCGGGAAAGACGATCGTCCCGTTGGCCAAGGGCAAGCCGCTCGACTACCGAACCCGCTTTGTGATTTGTGAGGGGAAGACGACCCTCGAGCAGGAAAAAGCGGCCGCTCAGGCGTATCAGCGATAGCCGTATCGGCTCCGGCAATTCGTAGGCTGGGTCGAGCAGGCCCTAATGAGGTTTGACGAACAAAGCCGGCAATCGCTCTGTGAGATACTCTCAGGAAGGTGAGGAACACTGATCTTCACTGATCAACACTAATAAAGGCAATTAGCGTTGATTAGTGAAGATTAGTGTTCCGTAGTCTCCTGGGGAGTCCTGGACGTCGATCACCGGTCTTGTTCGTCAAAATCCATAAGGACACCAGCGAGGCACAGCAAGAAACCGAGCGAGCGGGAACCAGCCGGGTCCGGTGGGGCTCTCCCCTCTCATGGTTCTCCGCTCGTGACTGGTCGGCTCACTTCAAACCGTCGAGGAAGACCTGCAGCTTGTCGGGCCAGTTCTTCACGTCCGGCGGCAAGATGGGCTTCAGTCCGAAGCCATGGCCGCCGCGCTCCGTCTTGGTGAACTGGCACGGGATCTTGGCTTCCCGGCAGGCGGCGGCATAGGCAATGGCGCTTGGTGCGTACTTGTCGTCGCCCGCGACAAAAACAAAGGCGGGGGTCTTCACCGGGGCGACTTCCTCGAGCACCTTGCCGTCCTTCTCCAAGTAGGCCGGATACATCAGGACCACGAAATCCGGCGGGGTGAGGGTGGCCGTCGCATGCGTCAGCCGCG
>JBDKTH010001303.1:0-4545 GCA_039680305.1 Thermoguttaceae bacterium
TGGTCGAAGAACGCCGTAATCGCCTGCTGGACCTGGTACGGATACGCCGGTTCATCTCGTTGCCCGAGCTGGCCGAGGAACTGGAGGTCTCCGAGTCGACGGTTCGGCGCGACGTGGAGCAGTTGGAGGAGCAGGGAACCGCCCGGCGGATTCACGGCGGGGTGCTCTACGCCGGCGCTTCGCCAAAGCTCCCGTATTACGAGGACCGGCAGTCGACCAGTTGGGATCAAAAAAGAGAGATTGCCAAGCGGGCCGTTGAACTGATCGAGGATGGAGATACACTGCTGCTGGATGGCGGCAGTACAACTTATGAGGTCGCGCGACTGCTGGTCGGGCGGCGGCTGCACGTGGTGACCAACTCGTTGCCCGTGACGAACCTGTTCGCCTCCGACACGAACAGCGACCTGGTGATGGTCGGCGGCAACATTTGCCCGCGGACCGGTGTGGCGTTGGGGCCGATCGCCGACAAGATGATAGCGTCGCTGCGAGTGCGGAAGACGATCCTCAGCGTGGCGGCCGTTCACGACGAGGGTTTTTTTAACAACAATATGCTCCTGGCGGAAACCGAGCGAGCGATGATGAAGGCCGCCGACCGCGTGATCGTGGTCGTCGACAGCTCGAAATTCGGGCGTCAGAGCCTGGTTCGCCTCTGCGACCTGGACGCGGTGCACACGCTGGTCGTCGATCACGGGATTTCCGACGACTGGCGCAGCAAGCTCCTGGCCACGGGCGTGGAATTGTTCATCGCGGGATCGAGCGACAACGGATAACCGGCCGCACGACGGCATTGGACAGATGAAGGATTGGCAGCATGAGCATCGTTTCGGCAATTGACCGCAGCTCGATAGAACAGATCGTTCGGGAGATTGTGCTTGCGCAGCTGGCCGGCCCGCCGGGCAAACCGAACCTGGTCGTGAGCATCTCGGCCCGGCACGTCCACCTGTGCGACGAGCACGTAGAAAAACTGTTTGGCCCGGGCCACAAGCTGACGCCCGCCAAGGCGCTCTATCAGGACGGCTTCTTCGCCGCCGAAGAGACGGTGGCGGTCGTGGGCCCGCGGCGGCGGATGCTGCCGACCGTGCGGATCCTCGGCCCGACACGTCCGAAGAGCCAGGTCGAACTGGCCTTCACCGACGGGATTTCGCTGGGGATCGAGCTGCCGGTGCGGCTCAGCGGCAAAGTTGAGGGCACGCCCGGCTGCGTGCTAGTCGGTCCGGCCGGGGCCGTGGAACTCAAAGAAGGCGTGATTCGCGCCGAGCGCCACGTCCACATGAGCCCCAGCGACGCGGAACACTATGGCGTGAAGACGGGCGACACGATGAACCTGCGGGTCCTGTCGCCCTGCGGGATGGTCTTCGAACGGCTCCTGGTGCGGGCCGAGAAGGGGATCAAGCTTGAAGTGCATCTCGACACCGACGAAGGGAACGCCGCCGACCTGGACCACGCCGAACGGGTCGAGCTGTTCAAGCCCTAGTCGTGTCATCACTGCGCAGCACACATTGCGTACAAGCCGGTAGGCCCGGCGCGTTGTTGAAAGATTCTTGGATTCTCGTTCCAGTTGTTTTCTTTTCCGGAGTAGCGAACTATGGCAAAAGTAGCGGAAGCGCTGGGCATGCTTGAGGTCAAGGGATTCGTCACCTTGGTCGAAGCCACCGATGCGATGTTGAAGGCGGCCAACGTGCAGTTCCTTGGCTGGGACAAGGTTGGCAGCGGTCTAGTCAGTGTGTTTGTCACCGGGGATGTGGCCGCCGTGAAGGCCGCCACCGACGCCGGCGCCGCAGCCGCCAGCCGGATCGGCGAAGTGGTCAGCGTGCAGGTCATCCCGCGTCCCCACGAAGACATCGGGCTGGTCCTCCCGCCGGAAGTCAAGAAGGCCGAAAAGAAGGCCATGGCCTGAGCTTTCTCGGCGACCGCGGGTCGCATTCTCGCTGATTCGAACCAACACGATCTTTGAACTGAACCGAACGAATAAGGGATACCTACGATGCAAGACGCCATTGGACTTCTGGAAACCAAAGGCTTAGTGGCACTGGTCGAAGCAACCGACGCGATGGCCAAGGCGGCCAACGTGGAGATCGTCAAGCGCGTGCAGATCGGCGGCGGACTGGTGACGACCGTCGTTCGCGGCGACGTGGGAAGCGTTCGCGCCGCGGTTGAGGCGGGCGCCAAGGCGGCCTCGTCGGTCGGCGAACTGGTCGCCAGCCACATCATCCCCCGCCCGGCCGAAGGCATCATGGCCGCGTATCTGTCCTAGGAACAGACACGGGAAGGAGCCTCGCACACGGCGGCGTTCGCTGCGGCCTGAATCGAAAGGGGTCGCGGTGACGGGAGAAGGAACCCATGAAGATTCTCGTAGCCAACCTGGGATCGACGAGCTTCAAGTATCAGTTGATCGACATGACCGACGAGCGCCAGCTCGCCAAGGGCGGGATCGAGCGGATCGGTTCGCCGATGAGCCGCTGCACCGTGCAGATCGGCCAGGAGCGGACGGTCGAAGACCGGCACGTCCCCGATCATGCCGTGGCCGTGCGTCAATGCCTGGCCCAGTTGACCGACGCGAAGAGCGGCTGTCTCAAGGACGCCTCCGAAGTGTCGGCCATCGGGTTCAAGGCGGTGCACGGCGGCCGGGTGTCGGGCGTGCAACTGGTCACCGACGACCTGCTCAGCGCCATGGAAGAGATGAGCGACGTGGCGCCGGCGCACAATCCGCCGTACATCACGGCGATGCGGCTGTTGCACGAGAAACTCCCCGAGATCCCCTTGGTCGCCGCCTTCGAAACCGACTTCCACCAGTCCATTCCCGAGCGGAGCCAATACTACGCGGTCCCGTACGAATGGGCCGAAAAATACCGCGTGCGGCGATGGGGGTTCCATGGGGCCAGCCATCGCTACATCGCCACCCGGACGGCCGAACTGCTCGGACGCAACGACCTGCGGGTCATCTCCTGCCACTTGGGCGGATCGAGTTCGTTGTGCGCGATCCGCAGCGGCAAGAGCGTGGCCACCAGCATGGGCATGAGCCCGCAAAGCGGCCTGCCGCACAACAATCGCGTGGGTGATTTCGACGTCTTCGCCCTGCCGGTGCTCTTGAAGCAAACCGGCAAAACGCTCGACGAGCTCTTGGACATCCTGGCCACGAAGAGCGGCCTGTTGGGCCTCAGCGGCACGAGCGGCGACATCCGCGACATTGCCGAGGCGGCCGAAAAGGGCGATGCCCGGTCCAAGCTGGCGCTCGACGTGTTCGCCACCGACGTCCGGCGCTACCTCGGCTCGCTGTTGGTGGAACTGGGCGGCGCCGACGTGATCGTCTTCACCGGCGGGATCGGCGAGAACCGGGCGAGCTTCCGCACGCAGGTCCTGGAAGACCTGGAAGAACTGGGGATCGCGCTCGATCCGGCCGCCAATGAGGCGGCCCGCGGCGAGGGCCCGATCCACGCGGCCAACAGCCGGGTTCAGGTCTGGGTTGTGCCGACCAACGAAGAGTTGATTTGTGCCCGACTGGCCAAGCGACTACTGGAGGGCTAGCGATGTTTGTTGCCAAGGTGACCGGCTCGCTGGTCTCCACCCAAAAGGTCGACGCGATGGTCGGGCGCAAGCTCCTGGTCATCGAACCGTATCGGCTGGACAAAGAGCGTGGCAGCCTGGTGACCACCGGGCGCACGCTCGTGTCGGTCGACACGGTCGGGGCCGGCGAAGGCGAATACGTGCTGGTCTGCCAGGGTTCCAGCGCCCGGCTGACCCCCGAAACCAAGAACCTCCCGATCGACACGGTGATCATCGGCATCGTCGACACGGTGCACATCGACCACCATTGCGTGTATGCGAAGGAGGACGAGCCCACCGCGTAGTTTGGGAGGCTGTTTCACAACTCCCTCTCCCGAAGCGAGAGGGGACCGCCACGACGACGTTCTGAAACAGCCTCTTGTGAGATAACGAATCCACTGTCCGTTTTGCATTGCTGCTGGCAATGCCCAGGAAAGCAATCGAACCATGCAACTGAACGAGACCATTATCCGCAACGTTGTCCAAGAGGTGCTCAGCCGGCTGAACACCAACGGCGCTGCCGTGGCGCCCGTCAACGGCAAGAGCTACCAGGGACGCTTCGGGCTGTTCACCGATCCGAATGAAGCGGTGGCCGCGGCCCAGGAGGCATTCGAACGTCTCTCCACGATGACGATCGAGGATCGCCGCCAGATCATCGCCCACATCCGCCGCATCGCCATCGACCAGTCCGTCGAACTGGGCACGATGGAGATGCAGGAGACGAAGATCGGCCGGCTTCAGCACAAGATCGAAAAGATCAAGACGCTCGGCCAACGGGCCCCCGGCGTGGAGTTCCTCCGCAGCGAGGTGTTCAGCGGCGACCATGGTTTGGCCGTGATCGAACATGCCCCGTTCGGCGTGATCTGCGCGATTACCCCCGTGACCCACTCCCTGCCGACGATCACCGGCAACGCAATCAACATGATCGCCGCCGGCAACACGCTGGTCATCAACCCGCATCCGGGCGGAAAGCGGGTCGCTGCCGAGGGCGTTCGCCGCTAC
>JBDKTH010001066.1:0-8241 GCA_039680305.1 Thermoguttaceae bacterium
CGAATGCATCTGAGCGTGGGAGAGTAAGGAGCTTAACGATGATCAACAAACAACAGGCAACCAGGATCATCGGCGTATTGGTCGCCCTGGCAGGCACGCTGGCCGTGCTGCCCCACGCGGCCCAGGCGCAGAGTTCGAGCCTCTTTGGCAATCCCGAACAGCGACGGCCGCTCGCCCTGCAACAGCAGTCGTGGACCTACCAGACCATAGAAAAGCGGGAAATCCGCCTGAATGATCAGATCACCGTGGTCGTCGACGAAAAGGCCCAGGTGATCAGCGAAGGCGAGATCGACCGGAAGAAGAAGGCCGACGGGAAGGTGACGTTGACCGACTGGCTGATGTTCAACGGTTTTGGCGTTTCCGTGGCCCCCCAGACCAAGGGCGACCCGGCGGTGGGCGGGAAAGTGGACAACAAGTATAAGGCCAATGGCGAGTTGGAGACCCGCGAAGCGATGAAGTTGCGATTGGCTTGCCGGGTCGTGGACATTCGCCCCAACGGCACCCTGATCCTCGAAGGGCATCGCGTGATCAAGGTCAACGAGGAATCGTGGGAGGTCTCCATGGGCGGCACGGTTCGTCCCGAAGACGTCCTGCCGAACAACACCGTCCTGAGCGAAAACGTGGCCGATATGCGGCTGATCAAGCGGGAAAGCGGGCATGTGCGCGACGGTTATCGCCGGGGTTGGTTCCTCGAATGGCTCGACACCTATCAGCCGTTCTAGTTGTGGTGTGTATGCGACCGGGCTAAACGTGGCGTCAATGGAAACAGATAGACACTTCTCAAGTTCAGCGATGATGACGAAAACGACCCGCAACGCGATTCTGGTCCCGGCCGCGGTCCTGCTCCTGGGCCTGGCGTGGGTTGTATCGGCCGACGCGGCGACGCCGCTGGGAAGCATCTGCCGAATCAAGGGCCAGGAAGAGAACTCCCTGCACGGCCTGGGGATCGTGGTGGGGCTGAAGGGGACCGGCGACGGGGCCAACTTCCTGCCGACGATTCGCAGCCTGGCGATGGCCCTGCAGTTGATGGGCAGTCCGGTCGGCAAGGGCGGGGCCGCCGAGTTGAAGGACGCCAAGAATGTGGCCCTGGTGACGGTCACGGCCGTCGTTCCCGCCGCCGGCGCCCGGCAGGGCGACAAGATCGATTGCATGGTCAGCTCGATCGGCGGGGCCAAGAGCCTCGTCGGCGGCCGCCTGTTTCTGACGCCCCTGTTGGGCCCGGTTCCCCAGGACAGCCGCGTGTACGCCATGGCCGAAGGGGCGCTCCGGATCGAGGATCCCGAGCTTCCCACCAACGGTCGGATCCACGGCGGCTGCCGCCTGGAAGAGGACTTCTTCACCGCCTTCTCCAAGGACGGCAAGATTACCCTGGTGTTGAACGAGAACCACGCCGACTTCCGCGTCGCCCAAGACGTGGCCGAACTGGTCAACAGCCGGCTGGGCTTCCAGAGCAGCGGCGCCTCGCTGGCCAGGGCCCTGGACCAGGTGAACATCGAGGTCACGATCCCGGCCCAGTACCGCAACGACCACGTGCTGTTCATCTCCCAGATCCTCGAACTGCCCGTGCTGGAGCCGCAGACCGGCCCCCGGGTGACGATCAACCAGCGGTCGGGAAGCATCGTGATCGGCGGCGACGTGGAAATCGGCCCGGTCGTCGTGACCCACAAGAACCTGGTCGTCGAGACGGGCGCCGCCCCACGGGGCGGCCAGTTCGTGCCCCTCGATCCCAGCCAGAATCAGACGGCCAAGCTCAAGTCGCTCGTCGAAACCCTTAACGCCGTCCATGTCCCGAACCACGACATCATCGACATCATCAAGACCCTCGACCGCAACGGCAAACTGCACGCCCAACTGGTGATCGAATAACCATGCAAATCAACGCAGCCGCCTACAGCTCCGCTTCCGCGATTCGGGCGTATCAGACGCTCAACGCCGCCAAGACGCCGGCCAACGCGACCGACCTGACCGAGACGACCGACAAGGCCGCCGACAACGAGGAATTGCGCGGGGCCTTCAACGACTTCGTCGGCCAGACCTTTTTCAGCCAGATGCTGCAGTCGATGCGCAAGACCGTGGGCAAGTCGGCCTACTTCAACGGCGGTCGTGCAGAAGAGATCTTCACCGGGCAACTCGACCAGGTGCTCGCCGAGAAGATGAGCACGAGCTGTGCCGAGAAGTTCACCGATCCGATGTACGAGCTGTTTACCGCCCAGCGGCGATGAGTCGTGGGGCGAAATGAGACTTATAGGACCCATAGGGCCTATAAGTCGCATAGGTCCCAGTGTCCCATATTGTCCCTCTCTCCTCTCCCCTCGTGATGATTCTCGATAAGACAACAGAAGGCAGTCGCATGCAAACCTCCTGGGAGTCGGAACTAGCCACGTTTTTGACGGATCTGTCCGCCGTTCAAGGCGAGTCACTGGAGATTCTCACGCGAAAGACGAAGCTGTTGGCGGCCTCCGATCGGCAGGGGCTGGCCGACCTGGGGCAGGAAGAGGAACACCTGATCGAAAAGCTGCAGGAATGCATGCAACGCCGCCAGGCCCTCTTGGAGCGGGCTTCCAGCGAAGGGCTGCCGGCCGAGAGCCTCCGCTCGCTGACCAAGGCCCTGCCGCAAGCGTCCCGGGAAAGACTGGGGCCCCAGGTAAACCAGGTAACGGCCCGCTCCCGCTTGCTCCAGCATCAGAGCCTCACCAACTGGGTCATTGTCCAGCGGACCCTGATCCACCTTTCGCAGTTACTGGAGATAATCGCGACTGGGGGGCAGATGAAGCCGACATATGGAAAGGGAGAATCCCGCCCCACGGCCGGCTCGCTTGTAAACCAGGTGGTCTAGCTAGTTTCGAGAGAATTCCTCATCTGCGAAGGATGTCGCCATGTCTCTGATGGGCGCACTCCGCATGGCCAGCAACACCCTGCGGATCGATCAAATCGGCGTGGAGGTGGCTGGGCAGAACATCGCCAATGCCAACACCCCCGGCTACATCCGGGAAGAGGTGCTGCTGACGCCCGCGCCGATGCAACGGATCGGCGGGCTGTTGATGGGCATGGGGGCGGAGGTCAAGGGGATTGTCCAGAAGATCGACAACTTCCTCGAAGACCGCCTGCGGGGCGCCGTCAGTGAACGGGCCAACGGCCAGGCCCAGACCGAGACGTACCAGCAGTTGGAGCAATTGGTCAACGGGTTGAGCGAAACCGACCTGGCCAGCTCGATGAACGAGTTCTTCGCCAGCATCTCCGACGTCCTCAACCAACAGGAAAGCGTCTCCGTGCGCAACCTCGCCGTGTTGCAGGGGGAGACGTTGACCAGCGACATCCAGCGGATGGCCAACCGGGCGATCGAACTCCGCAATGGCGTCAACGAACGCGTGGAGGACATGGGCGAGCGGGTCAACCGGCTCACCGAAGAGATCGCGCGGCTGAATGTCCGGATCGCCGAGTCGGAGGGCGGGAACACCTCATCCAGCGACGCCGTGGGATTGCGCGACCAACGCCTCAATGCGCTGACCGACCTGGCGAGTTTGATCAGCATTCGTGTGGAAGAGCAGGAAAGCGGTGGCGTGGTGGTCTACTGCGGGGGCGACTTTCTCGTTTACGAAGGCACCCAGCGCCCCGTGAAAGTGACGCACGAGAGCGTCGACGGACTGGCCTCCGCCAGCGTCCACCTGGAGGAGACCGACTCACCCTTGGAGCTCAACGGCGGGGAACTCCTCGGGTTGACCAAGGCGCGGGATGAGATCCTGGGCGGATTCATCAACAACCTCGACGAGTTCGCCCGCACCTTCGCCTTCGAGTTCAACAAGATCTTCTCCGGCGGCCAGGGGCTCACCGGCTATCGGGAGGCGACCAGCGAATTCGCCGTGGACGACGAGACGGTGGCGCTCAACAGTGCCCTCTCCGGCCTGGAGTACACGCCCGGCAACGGCTCGTTTCAGATCGTGGTGCGGAACACGAAGACCGGCGTGGCGAAGACGACCGACGTCAAGGTCAACTTGACCGGGCTCGGGGAGCAGACCACGCTTACCAGCTTGATCGCCGATCTGAACCAGATCCCCGGCTTGGAGGCCAAATCGGTCAACGGAGGCCACCTGGAACTGAAGGCCTCCTCGGCGGACGAAGAGTTCAGCTTCGCCAACGACACCAGCGGGGTCTTGGCCGCGTTGGGGATCAACACCTTCTTCAGCGGATCGTCCACCTTGGACATGGGCGTCAGCAAGGTCCTCCAAAAGGATCCGGGGAAATTCGCCGCCAGCCGCGGCGGGATCGGGGCCGACACCAGCAACGCCATCGTCCTGGCCAACTTCATCGACGAGCCCTTGGCCTCCCGGGATGGCAATACGATCTCCGTGCTCTACGACCAACTCACGGCCGATGTGACCCAAGGCGCGGCGATCGCCAAGGCCAGTTTCGAGGGGGCCAGCGTCTTCGAGCAGACGCTCAGCGCGCAGAAGTCGGCGACCAGCGGCGTCAACCTCGACGAGGAGGCGATCAACCTGATGAGCTACCAACACTCCTACCAGGCTTCGGCGCGGTTCATCAAGACGATCCAGGAAATGCTGAATCTCCTCATGAGTATCTGAGCTTCCCTGTGCGACGCTCCGCGTCCGGCACCTATCCGGTATCCAATTATGACTTCGATCATCGGCATCCCGACCACGCGTGTCAGCAACCAGTTCGTCCGCCAGCGGTTGTTGACGCAGACGCAGTACGACCAGCTCGAACTGTTCCGCATCCAGTCGCAGTTGAGCACGGGACACCGCTACCAGTTGCCCAGCGACGATCCGATCTCGTCGCTCCGCGTGATGAGCATCCAGAAGCTGCTCGAGCGGAAAGAACAGGTGCAGAGCAACCTCTCGACCAACCTGTCGTTCCTCACGACGACCGATACGGCGATGTCGTCGATCGCCAAGATCGTCTCGGATGTCCGCGCCGACGCGCTGTCGGCCGTGGGCACGACGGCCACCGACGACCAACGCGAGGCGATCTCCTTGCAGATCGGGCAGGCGATCCGGCAACTGGTCGATATCGGCAACCAGAAATTCCGCAGTCGTTACCTCTTCGCCGGCTCGACCACGCAGACGCAACCCTTTGACTACACCGACGACAAGTACATCGAGTATTCGGGCAACGAGGATGCACTCCTCAGCTATGCCGACATCGACCTGCTGTTTCAGACGAACGTCCCGGGCAGCGAGGTCTTTGGGGCAATCTCCGAGGCGGTCGAAGGCAGCACCGACCTGAATCCCGCGCTGACCTTCGACACGCGCCTCGCCGATCTCCGCGGGGGACGAGGCATCGGCAAGGGGAGCATCACGGTCTCGGATGGGCAGAGGAAGACGACGGTCGACATCAGCGGCGCGGAGACGATCGGCGACGTGGCCATGTTGATCCGCAACAACCCGCCGCCCGGCCGGACGGTCGACGTCGAGATCACCAACAGCGGCCTGAAGCTCAAGCTCGTGCCCAGTGCCGATCCGTTGGATTCGGAGAACCTGATCGTCCAGGAGGTCGGCGGCGGCACCACGGCCGCCGATCTGGGAATCCTCGAGAAGACGGGCGTGGGCAACGACTGGCTCGTCGGCGAGGACCTCGACCCGACCCTCACCAAGACGACGCCCCTGAACGACATCCTCGGCCGCCGGGCCTATGCCGCCGTGCGCCTCAGTGGGACCAACAACGATTTCATCGTCAAGGCCACCACCGCCGGGACGTCGCTGAACGACGTGAAGATCATCTTCAATGCCGATCCCACCGTGGTCGTCGGGAACGAAACGGTCGTCTATGACGACTCCGACCCCGCCAACAAAACGCTGACCATCAACATCGAGGCCGGGCAAACCCAGATCCATCACATCACCGAGGCAATCCACAAGGCGTGTGAAGGGGGCGGCCTGCCGTTTGATGCCTGGCTCGACCCGCTCGATGCGACGACGGGCTCCTTCGTGGCCATCCCCACGCCGCCCGGCGGGTCCGAAGGCGTGACCGGCGGCGGAACCGAACCTCCGTTCGACAAGACCTCGGGGATCCAGATCACCAACGGCGGAAAGACCTACACCTACGATTTCAGCGACGCGGAGACGATGGAGGACATCCTGAACATCCTCAATGCGTCCGCCGCCGGGGTCCTCGCGGAAATCAACAAGGATGGCACCGGGATCAATGTTCGCTCGCGGCTCAGTGGGTGCGACTTCACGATCGGCGAGAACGGCGGCCAGACGGCCACGCAGCTGGGCCTCCGCACGTTTACCGACCAGACCCGCCTGGAAGACCTGAACTACGGCCTGGGCGTGCCCCAGTGGGAAGTCGGGGCCACGACGGACGATAGCGTCCAATCCAACACCCTGATCCGGTCCTCGGTCTCGTTCAACTTGCTAGGCGAGAACAACGCGCTGACCTTCACCGCCCGCGCCTATGGCGCCATGTGGAATGGCGTCCAGGTTCAGTTCGTTCCCGGCGGGCCGGGAGCGGAGAGCCTCCTCTACGATCGCTATGCCGGGACGATGACCTTTACGGTCGATCCCGCCTCGACCACGCTCAGCGACATCGCCCAACTGGTGGCCGCCGACCCGATGGCCAATGCCGACTTCGCCGTCACGCTGCCGGACGAGCTGAACCAGCCCACCGCGGCCCAAGAACTCATTGACGCCGGGACCCTGACCACCGCCGGAGCCGAGGACAAGGGCATCGACATGGAGATCACGCGGGCCGACGGCGTGAAGCTCCAGATCGACCTGACCGGCTGTCTCACCATCGAAGACGTGCGGAATCGGATCAACAATCACCCGGATAATACGCCCCTGCCCGGCCTCACCACCCCCGCCCTCCAGGCGCGCCTGGCGACGACCGGCAACGGCGTGGTCCTGGTCGACACGACGGGGCCCGGCGAACTCATCGTCGCCAATACCACGATGAGCACGGCGGCCACCGGGCTCGGCTGGGTCCCCAAGGGCGAGACGCAGGCCTCCGTCGAAAGCACGACCGGCACGCTCACCTTCGCCGCCAACGACGTCAATCCCCAGGAAACCGAGGGGATCTTCACCGCGCTGATCCGCCTCCGCGAGGCCCTGGATGCCAACGATGTCCAAGGGGTCCAGCGGGCGATGGAGGTCCTCGATACGGCCACGCTGAATTCCACGTTCGTGCGGGCCGAGTTGGGCACCCGCGAGAGGAGCCTCGATACGCTGGGACAACGGCTCGAAGACGAAGATGTCGAACTCAAAAGCGTGCTTTCCTTGGAGTACGATAGCGACTTCGTCGAGGTCGTTTCCAATCTCATCGCCCGCCAGGCCGCCCTGCAAGCCTCCCTCCAGGCCACCGGCAAGATCTTTGAGATGACGCTGTTGAATTACATCTAGAGGAAATGATGAATGATGAAGGATGAATGATGAATGAAGGACCAATGGCTAATGGCTGATCGCTAATCGCTGATGGCTGATGACTGATGGCTGATGGCTCAGGCGGCCCGTAACTGGCTTGGGGGGAGGATTGCGGGAATGGGGTAGGCGACCCCGACCAAGTGAGCAGCCCGTCGTCTTTCATTCATCATTCATCTTTTTCCCCCGCTTCCCATTTTCCCTGAACCTCCGGAATTCTCCCTACCGATAGATCTTCTGTGCGCTACCGGTTCTGTTGGCAGAATAGGTCCACGACTATGAACACCCATACCACGCGATTTGGCCAGATTGAGTTTGACGCTGAGGATGTGATCCATTTCCCCGAGGGGCTACTGGGATTGGATGGCTGTCGCCAGTGGGTCTTGTTGGCGGATGCGGGAAACGACGCGTTGGCCTGGATGCAGAGTGTCGACCGCGCCGAGGTGGCCTTGGCGGTGGTCAGTCCCAGGCGGTTCGTGCCCGGCTATCGCCTGCGCGTCGCGCGACGGGAGTTGGAACCGCTTCAGTTCCAGTCGCTCGAGTCGGCCGAGGTGTTGATTGTCGTGGGCAAGAGCGAACAGGCGGTAACGCTGAACCTCAAGGCTCCCTTGGTGATCAACCTGGATCTCCGTCTCGGACGGCAGGTGATCACCAACGGGGATATGCCAATTCAGTATGAGTTGGCCAGCGAGACTTCCGCCTTGAAAAAGAGCGCGTAAGCGCTTCCCACCAACACGTGCAGCCCTACCGCCAAGGAGTGAGCGATGCTTGTCTTGTCCAGGCAACGCGACGAGAGCATCATCATCGGCGACAATATCGTCGTGACGATCGTGGATATTCGTGGGGATAAGGTCCGGCTGGGGATCGA
>JBDKTH010000400.1:0-7017 GCA_039680305.1 Thermoguttaceae bacterium
CGCGAGAACGCGGCTTGGGGCCGCAGCCCGTCGAGGACGTGGGGCGGGAACCCGCCTTGGGCCTGATGCAGGCGTTCCACCAGACGCCGGGCCGTGTACCGGATCGGCGTCGGGCAGGCCAGACCACGAACGGCCTCGGTGTCGTGGATGTCGAGGACCACGAGGTCCAGGACATCGTTGATGCGGATCCGCTGGTTCTCCTCACACGTCACCACGAGCATGAGCAACTGTCCTGGTTGCGACCGATAGTAGCTCGGGGCGCGACCGTGGACGGTGATCAGGCCGTTGTGCCGGACATCGGACACGCAATCGGCCGGCAAGGAGCCGTCAGACTTGGCGGCAAGAATGGCGATCGTCGCGGTTCGGGTTTCCGAGGTAAGCCGCCCCGACAGGGGGCGTTTTTGGGTCCCGTCAGGCCGCGACGCCCGCGTCAGGGAGAGACCAAGCTTCACCTTGCCATTGCCAACGCCGAGCACCACCATCTCCAGCGCAGGCCCGAGGTGAACCAGATCTCCCTCAGCATATGTGGCAATAACCATATAAAACGATCCTTGGGGAATGCGAAGCAGACTTCGACCGTGAGGCGTCGGGGAGAACTTGAGTCGAAGAAGGGGCATCGAGGAGCGAAAGGGTGATTATAAACCCTAACCCGCACGCCTGTTGATCGGATGTTTGATGGTTATTCGCATAGGATGTTCCTCTAGTAGAACCTAGTGCCCCTCTCCAGCGACCGCCGGCTAGCAAGCCAAGGATGCATTGCCTTCGTCCTCTGCCCCCGCCGCTGTGTGTATCCCCTTTGTCGAGCGCCCAAGTCTTGGGGCACAACCCAAAGTACACGGCTCTGGCTGGTCAAGCGGGCGCCGACCAGCCAGAGCCGTTTGCTAGCTTTCCTTTTCCAAGGACAGGCGGATTACCGCTGCACCCGGGCGTTACCCTTCCAGATGCTCCAGACCTGATCCTCGTCGGCCGGCTGGCCATAATCGGTCAGTTGGGTGGTCGCCAGCGCGCCGCTGGCCCAGCCGAACTGGATCCACTTCTCCGGCTCCCAGCCGCGCAGGATGGCGTGCAGAAGGCCGCCCACGAAGCCGTCGCCGCCGCCAATGCGGTCCAGAACGCCAATCTCGCGCGGTTGGACCACGTGCCACTGGCCGCCGGCCGCCATGATCGCGCCCCACAGATGGCAGTTGGCGCTGACCACTTCGCGGAGCGTCGTGGCGAACACCGAGGCGTTCGGATAGGCCTTCTGGACGCGGTCGATCATCACTTTGAAGCTCTCGATCTTCTTGGCCAGATCCTTGCCGCCCTCCTCGGGGCCCTCGATCCCCAGGCAAAGCTGGAAATCCTCTTCGTTGCCGACCAGGATATCGGACACGCCTGCGATCTCTGCAAAGATGTCGTGCAGTTCCTTTTCGCGGCCTTTCCAGAACGAGGCACGATAGTTCAAGTCAAACGAGATGCAGGTGCCATACTTCTTCGCGGCCCGGGCGAGTTCCAGGCAGAACTTGCTCGTTTCCGGCGACAGCGCGCCGATCAGCCCGGAGAGATGGACGATCTGAACGCCCTCTTTTCCAAAAATCCGGTCGAGGTCAAAGTCCTTGACGTTGAGCGTGCGTCCGACTTCCCCGGCGCGGTCGTTATGGACGCGCGGGCCGCGCGAGCCGAAACCGCTGTCGGCAATATTAAACTGGTGCCGGTAGCCCCACGGCCCGCCCTGCTCGACCTCGGGCCCCTCATAAGCCATGTGCCGGCTCGCCAGGTTGTCCTTGATGAATCGCGCGATCGGGCTCCCCTTGACGAACGTGGTGAGCACTTTGACCGGCAGGCCGAGGTAGGCGGCGACGCTCGCCACGTTGGTCTCGGCGCTGGTCGCCTGCATGTGGTAGGTGTCGCTCGAGTGGACCGGCTGGCCACCCACGGGAGTGATTCGGACGCCCATGCTCGTAGGAACAAGGAGCGATGTGGTGCAGTTCGCGCGAAGGTTTATAGCCACAGTTTCCTCGCAGTTCGTTGGGGGGGTAAAATGGTCCGGCCGCCCGCCGGCATTTCGACGTGCGCGACCGGCGTTACCACCGCGGGTGGAACGCCATCGGGATCCAGTATCCTTCATCGAGTGGGGGCCGTACAAGGGCCTCTTTGCGCAAATCCGGAGGAAGTAAAGGGACAGGTCCATCGATTGACCGTGATATATGAGGAAGAGGATGGAAGAAGGACCGGCTGGCCCCGGGGCGGTTGCCCGCCCGGGGCTCCCACAGACCCGAACGTGCGCGATTAACGCATTCGGTTCCTCGAGGGGGTCGTGGCGATGGAACCGGCACCAGCCGGGTCTTGTCTAGGTGGATCGTCAGGCCGTATTTGCCGAACCGCTTCGGCAGCACGGCAAGTTTCGCGCTGGTGCACTCCTGCCAGGTCTTCGTATCACGCTTGGGCTGGTACTGTTCGACGAGGATGAAGTTCGACACCGGTTCGATGGCCACCAGACAGATCTGCGGATGAAACGTCTCGTCCTCGCAAAGGGTGATCGCGCGGGGCGGCATCGAGGCGGAGAGCCCCGGGGAATCCAGGGCGTTGAATCGGGCGATCTTCTCCGCCGCCTCCCGACGGGCCGAGGCCTGCCGTTCCTGGGGATAACACGATTTGTTGACCACATCCATGCCCTTCCAGGCCAGCCGTGGAAGAATCAGGCTCACTGGCCTGAGACGCCCCCAACATGCCGCCGTGCATGCTTCGGCCGGATAGCCCCCTTTCTATTCGGTCACCGCTTCGCGGACGAAACGAACCTTCGGCTTGCCCGCCGAAGCGCCGCCGGTGACCTTTTCGGACATGTAACGTTTCCGTTCCCGTCCGTCTCGAAAGTTGTCGCCCTTCTGCAGGATAGGACGGCTTTCGGGGATTCCGCCAAACGCGCGACTTCCCGCCGCCTGGCAGGGGAACCAATGGCCTTTGCCTTCCCCGTCGACCAGGTAGAACTCGGGATAGCAGTGGCCCGGCACCCAGACGGTCCGGGCTGGAATATCGGCGGCCCGGCAGATGGCGATGAACAGGCTGGTCAACTCTTCGCAGTCGCCGGTGCCGTCCTGCAACGCGGCCAACGCGCCTTTGAGCGGCCCGTTCTCGTATTTGACCTTTTCGCGAACCCAATCGTAGATCGCTTCGACCCGCTCCCAGGCCTTCTCTTTGTCGGCGCCGACTTGCTTGGCCAGGGTCCGGATCTTGGGGTTGATGCTCTCGATCAACGGGCTGGGGGCCAGGTAGGGACGGACCGACTTGTCGAGCTTGCGTTTCTCGGGCAGGAGGTAGATGTAGGTATCGTCCGGCGGGATCTGTTCGCTGCGCGTGACCTCGAAGGTCACCAGGGCCTTGGCCTCGCGTCCGCCCGGCAGATTAGAGATCGTCACGATCATCTGCTTGACCCCTTCGACGGTGTCGTAGCTGATGCGGGCCAGCGGCGAGATGTCTTCGTTGACCACGATCACCTGCTGTTCCGGCCAGTCGACCGGGACGGGAATGGTGCCAACGATGTTGGTGCAGGTACCCCCTTCGGCTCTGACCACCATGCCGGCTCGCCACCGCTGCGTGGTCGTCTTCCCCAACTTGGCCCCCTGCTCATCGCCCTCTGGCTTTTTGAATTGGGCCCAGGCCGAGCCAGACAGACAGAACGAAAGTGCCAGACAACCAAGAAGCCACCGAACGTGCATGGCGGTTACCCTTGTTGAATAACTTTATCCACACAACCCCAATTATCTATTGTAAGCCGACGCGACCGGGAAGGGAGGGAGAAAGGCGGAATCCGACGACTAATTCCGTCGGGGGAGATTTCCGCCCATTGCCAGAGTGCACGTGATCGGGTGAAATAGCGGCGGGCTGGAGTTTCCATGAATAGAATAGCCACAGCGGACGCTGAGATCGCCCCGGAAAAGACGTCCCTTGCGGTGCAATCCCTCCTTTTCGCACAAACCCGATCCTCCTTACACCCGACGGCAAAGAACGATCATGAGTGCTTCGTGGCCAGATTCCCAGAAGATCCTTGAACTGGCGGGCGGCTTCAAGGCGGCGTGCGTCATCGGCGCGGCAGCAGAACTGGACCTGTTCTCCTTGCTGGCCGACGTGCCGCTAACGGCCGAACAGGCGGCCGAGCGCCTGTCGGCTGACCTGCGGGCGACGCGGATGCTTCTGGATGCTCTGGCGTCGCTTGCGTTGCTCGACAAACGCGAGGACCGTTATCAGGTGCCCGAGCCACTCGTGCCGTTGTTGTCGTCGAGCGGCTCGCGCACGCTCGTGCCGATGCTCCGACACTCGATGAACATCCAGCGCAACTGGGAGCAATTGGCGTGGGTAGTCAAGTCGGGCCAACCGGCCGAACGGCGGCCGAGCATTCGCGGCGCGGAGGCCGATCGGGCGGCATTCGTGGCGGCGATGCACAGCATCTCCGGGCCCATCGCCGATAGCGTCGTGGCACGGCTGATGCCCATGGAATTCAAGCAAGTGTTGGACGTGGGCGGCGCCTCGGGCACGTGGACGCTGGCCTTTTTGCGGGCGGTGCCCGGGGCGGAGGCGACCTTGTTTGATCTGCCCGATGCGATCGAGCAGGCCCGCTGCCGCTTCGAGGGGACCGAGTTTGCCGAGCGCATCCGTCTGGTGCCCGGCGACTTCTATGCGGATCCGCTTCCCGCCGGAGCCGATTTCGCCTGGGTCAGTGCGATCGCCCATCAGCACTCCCGCGAACGCAACCGCGAGCTCTACGCCAAGGTCTTCGCCGCACTCGTGTCCGGCGGCCGGATCGGGATCCGCGACATCGTCATGGATGCCAGCCGCACCCACCCGCTCGACGGGGCCCTGTTTGCCATCAACATGCTCGTCGGCACCGAGACCGGCGGCACGTTTACCTTCGAGGAATTCGCCGAAGACCTTCAGGCGGTCGGCTTCACCGACGTCGATTGGCGGATCAAGTCGCCCGACATGAATTCGGTGGTGATCGCCGTGAAGCCCTAACAAGGACCGGAGTCTCGCCACGGGGTAATGCGGCGTGCTCCCCTTCGTGTTTGGCGAATTCCTTCGTCATTTGGCCGTTCGACCTTCGTCCTTCTCATCGAGCCTCAGCCCGCTTGTCGCTACTTACTGCCTTCGGTCAGGTCAAACGCTTTTTCGACCGAAGTGCCTTGGGGAACAACGAGCGTGAGTCCCGACGTTCGGAAGGATGAAAACTTCTGCGGAATCAGGGACTTCGGCGCCGACGCCGCGGCGTTCTGAGATGATTTCGCGTATTCGGCCGGATTGTCCGAGGAGCCTCCTCCACCGGCGGCCGCCACCATTTCGAGTTTGGTAATGCTGACCAGAAACTCTCCCGGCACAACACCGTCATACATGGCATTGGTCTTCATGACGGCTTTGCCGCGGGCATCGGTGGTTCCGGCTGCGGAGAATTGCCCCGACTTCGGTGCGAGCGTTACCGTTGCGTCCTGCACGGGTTGACCCTTGCAGGTCACCGTGACGGTGCAAGGAGTCAGGTCGGGCATGTTGTCCGGTTTGGCCGGTCCTCCGCCGCAACCGGCCAGCATGAGAAGCAAAGCACTGCCCGCCAGGGAGGCGAACACGGACTGTGGCAGATGGAGCGAAGCAGTTCGGTTGGTTTTCATGTCCATGGTTCCATACGAACCTGTTGCGGCGTATCAGAAAGATCAGCAGCGTCAGCCTCAGGGGAAGGCAACGGATTCGCCTCCATTGCGGCTCCCCAGCGCGCCCCACACCCCATAGGGGCTTTTGCCCGACTGAACCAGTCCTTTTGTCAGGTCGCCGCAGTCGATCGTCTCGGAGACGAACTGCACCGATCCATCAAGCATGCAAACGTTGGCGCCACCGGGATGGAAGCTCGTCGGCGGCGCGATGATCCGGGATTCCTGGGACGCGGTGCCGGCTGCCGCGCAGCTAGGCGAGTTGGGAGGGAGGATGGTGTTGAATCCGGCGGCGACGCTCGAACCGTCCGAATAATAACGGCCGGTGAGGTCTCCCGATGCGGGCGTCGTATACCGGGATCCGGAAATGGCCACGCTCTTGCAGTTCAGCGGGACGATGGCGAGCATGCCCGGCAACCCGGTACCGCCAGCCACAACGCCGCTGGACTGGGCAAAACCGCCCTTGACGTTCGCGATATCTGCTCCGACGACCCGTTCGCTGAAAGCGACCGTGTTGCTCAGGCCGTCGGTGACGTGGGCAAAGTTGTAGCAGAATCCGACGTTTGCATGTCGTGCGGCCCCGAAGGGCCCCCGCGGCTGGATGCCTCGGCTGGCGTCGTGGTGCTGCATCGTCCAGTCGCCCATGCTCATCATGTAATTCCGGGCTCCTCGTGCATAGGTTTCTGCGGTCGGGTCGCTGGGGCAGAAGAAGGTCGGGATCTTCATATACACGGGCGAATTGGCAATGTCTACCCAGCCGCCAGGCGAGAAGTTCCTGCTGGAAAACATGTTGTAGACGGTCTGCTGCTCAAGGTAGGGAAGCAGGCCCACAAACCCGGCCTGTCGGAAGGCGTTGGTGCCGGTTGTTGCCCAGGTGTTATAGGCTCCAAAATCGCTGCCATTTCCGGTTCCACCGCACAGGAACGGTAGCGACCTGTTCACGTCGTGGTAAGAATGCGCCGCCAGACCAATCTGCTTCAGCTTGTTCGTGCACTCGGCCCTCCTGGCCGCTTCTCGCGCCGCCTGGACCGCGGGCAAGAGCAAGGCGATCAAGATGCCGATGATCGCAATGACCACCAAGAGCTCGACGAGGGTGAAGCCGCGGAAAGATGGTCCGATGGGCCCGCTTCTGCTTGACCTGGCCGCGTTTCGCATGACACTACCTCCCCGAAACAATGAGAAAAGAGGAAGAATGACCGCCCGGGTAGCCACTCCGATTCTCATCTTGAGAGCCCACGGAGTTCAACGCTGTTTTGCGACATTTTTGCCGCATCTTGCGACAGACCGGGGATGCTTCACCCCCAGCTTCTGCGAAAGCAGCCGGGATGATGTCTTGTCGCCGTAAGTC
>JBDKTH010001363.1:0-18646 GCA_039680305.1 Thermoguttaceae bacterium
AGCAGCCCAGGCAGGCGACCGGTTCGATCGTAAACAGTCTCTCCCGGTCGGTATCCTCGCCATCGGCCAGGTGCAGATGCCGGGCGATCGCGTCGTGGACCAACTCCGAACCTTTGACGTGGCAGGCCGTGCCGTGGCAGACGCTAATGATATGTCGCCCGACCGGGCGATGTCGGAACTGCGTGTAGAAGGTCGACACGCCGGTAATCGACGCCGGCGTGATCTCGGTCAGTTGGCAGACCCGCTCCAACGCCGCCTGCGGCAGGTAGCGATAGTGGGCCTGCAACGCCTGCAAGATCGGGATCACTGCCTCCGGTCGCCCTCCCAGCCGCGAGACGGTCTGGTCGACGAACGTCAGATCGAGTTGGTTGACAGAGGAAGACATCATCGAACTGTGGTTGTGTTGAACGTGTAGGTATGGCAGAAGGCTGGAGAATGCCGAATGATGAATGCGTCTGCCTACTGACACAAAAACGGCCGGTCGCGAACGAGTCGCGACCGGCCTGTTTGGCGTTCACGTCAAGCCTTGCGGCTCGTTGGGGCTAGTAGGCTTTGTACACGCCGGGAATCGGCATCGGGTACAAGCCGTCGGGGCCGAGCACGACCTTGGGATTGGCGTCCCAGGCCAGCACGTCGGGGAACTCGTTCGGGCCCTTGGCTACGGCGTCGTCCCACTTGACGATCTGACCGGAGTAGGTGGCCATGCGGCCGAGTACGGCGGTCATGCTGCTCGTGGCGCCATACCAGCCCTCGTTGTACTTCGCGTTGCCGCGGATCGCCTTGAGCAGGTCGATGTGCTCTTGATCATAGGGGTTGCCGCTTTCGAGCGTCGGCCCGTTGTTGCGTTGGCAGCTCGACGAGCCCTTGGTGCCGTGGGCCGCCTCGGAGACGTTGTTCGAGCAGCCGGCGATCTGCCGGCACTGGCTGAACATCTTCACGCCGTTCGTGTAGGTGAACTCGACGGCGTGGTGATCGAAGATCTGGCTCAGGTTCCGCGCGTTGCGGACCTGGCAGCCGCCCATACCGTTGGCCTCGATCGGATGATCGTCCATCACCCAGTTGCAGACGTCGATGTTGTGGACGTGCTGCTCGAGGATGTTGTCGCCGCCGGCCCAGGTAAAGTGGTACCAGTTGCGAACCTGGTACTCCATCTCGGTCATGCCGGGCTTCCGTTCGCGGAGCCAAATCGGTCCGCCGTTCCAGTAGGCGCGGAGGTAGAGGATCTCGCCGAGCTTGCCGTCACGGATATCCTGGATCCCGGCCAGATAGCTCGACTGGTGGTGACGCTGAAGGCCGACGCCGACCTTCAGGTTCTGCTCGTCGGCCAGCTTGTTGGCTTCCATCAGCTTGCGGAAGCCGGGGGCGTCGGTGCAGCAGGGCTTTTCCATGAAGACGTGCTTGCCGGCCTTGACCGCATAAGCGTAGTGGTCCGGGCGGAATCCCGGAGGAGCCGCCGTGACGACCAGGTCGACGCCGCAATCGATCGCCTTCTTGTAGGAATCGAGGCCCCAGAAGATGCGCTCGTTGGGGAGGTCCAATTGGGCCTTGTATTGCTCTTCCTTGCGCAGGCCTTCGGCAGCCGCCTTGGCCTGGTCCTCGAACGCATCGGCGATCGCGACGCACTTGAGTCCCTTGTCGGCGTTCAGGCAGTTGCGAATCGCCCCGCGGCCACGTCCGCCGGCACCGATCAAGCAAACCTTGATGACTTCGTTCCCCGCGGCATGGGCAGAACGCCCGATGCCCAGGTTACCCAGCAGCGTGCTGCCGGCGACCACCGCAGCAGAGCCCTTCAAAAAGCTTCGTCGCGTCGGTTTGTTCATCTGGCTCATCCTCTGCGTCTCCTTTTCCTCATACGATGACAGAAACTCGAATCTGGGGCGACCGCCGCCGGGGGCCAAGCCCCCAGCGTCAGAAGGACACGGGCGGTCGTCCCGCCCGTGCCACTCGACTCAGCATCGGCAATCCATAGCTTGAACGATTACTACTACTCTTTGCCTCCCTGGGCCTTCTTGTACTCCTTGAGGATCTCGGGATCCGGCTCGTAGAGCTTGGCCTGGGCTTCGCCCGGCACCTGCAACGGGCGCACCACGCGGAAGCCGACGAAGGTGGCGTCGGTCAGGTACCAGATGCTCTGCGGGATCTGCGGATCCTGCATCTTCCAGTCCTTGTTCGACCCACGGCGCACGGCCGAGCGCAAGGCGTCGGCGTCGTCGTCCCAGGAACCGCCGCGGACGATGCGCGGATACTCGGTCGTGGCCAGGACGTAGGGGCTCTTCAGTTCCTTGCTTTCGGCCCACTTCTTGTAGGTATCGGGCTTGTACTGATCGAGGACCCACTCACAGACGTTGCCGTGCATGTCGTAGAGGCCCCAGGCGTTGGGCTTCTTCGTGCCGACCTTGTGGTACTTCTCGTCGCTGTTGTCATAGTACCAGGCATAATCGCCCAGTTTGCTCGGATCGTCGCCAAAGGAGTAGGCCGTCTTGGCGCCGGCGCGGCAGGCGTATTCCCACTCTGCCTCGGTCGGTAGGCGGTAGTAGCGGCCGGTCTTGGCACAGAGCCACTTGCAGTACATCTGCGCGCCGTACTGGGTCATGCAGATCGCCGGGCGGTCTTCCTTGCCCATTTCGAACGACATGTCGGTGTAGGGGTTGGTCGGCCGGGCGATGGCGTCGGCCAGCTTGTCCCAGAAGGTGGGCTGCTGGTTGAGCATCTTGCGCCGCTGAATGTCGAGCTTGAAGGACCAAGTCTCATACTCGGTCCAGGTAATTTCGTGGATGCCCATCCAGAACGGATCGATGGTCACTTCGACCTGCGGCCCTTCATCGTCCTTGTGGCCTTTCTCGCCGGCCGGGCTCCCCATGAGGAACTTGCCGCCCGGAATCGGCGCCATGCCGAACTTCAGATCGGTGCCGGGGAGGGCCTCGGTGTATGCCTTCATTTCGGCTTCGGTCTTCGCGTCGGCGTTTTCCGCCGGAGCCGGCTTGGGAAGCCACTTGACCGCCAAGACTTCGGTCGGATTGACCTCTTCGGCCTGGAGCGTGGAGCCTACGAGCGCCACGATTACCAATCCCAGGGCTCCGACCAACAACGATTGCAATAGACGACGGTTACGAGGTACGCTAAACATTCAGGAGTCCTCTCAAAGCAAGTGAACCAAAACGACTCAAACTCCTAGCCCAAGACTTCAAAGGAAGGACCTGCCCAGATGGGAAGGCTATTGGTTGCGTGGCTGTTGGGGGCGGGGATCACCGCGGCTCCGGCGGACGAACGGTTTGAGTTTGTCCAGACGGAAATGGCCGTTCCGATCAAGCTAGTACTCTACGCTCCCGACAATACCACAGCCAGCAGCGCCGCTCAAGCGGCATTTAATAGAATACATCATCTAAACGCCGTTTTCAGCGACTACGAACCGGAAAGCGAATTACGCCGGTTGATGCGCAGCTCCACAGAGGGGAGCCCCGCTCCCGCTAGCGATGACCTGTGGAACGTGCTTGTCCGCGCTCAAGAGCTTGCCAAGCGCACAGAAGGAGCCTTTGATGTGACCGTCGGCCCGCTGGTCCATCAATGGCGACGTTCCCGACGGCGCGGCGTTCTCCCCCCGCCCGATAGACTTGAACTAGCGAGGCAACTCGTTGGATACCAATATGTTCGGCTTCATCCGGAAACGCATGGCGTCGAACTCCTCAAGCCGGGGATGCAACTGGATTTGGGGGGGATTGCCAAGGGCTATGCCCTGGATGCCGCCTTGGCCGTGCTCCGCGAACGCGGGATTCGCTGCGCCCTGCTCGATGCGGGGGGCGATGTGGTCCTGGGCGATCCCCCGCCAGGCAAATCCGGCTGGACCATCGGAATCGCTCCGCTGGAGCTCAAGGGCAAGCCAAGCCAGTACCTGTCGTTGGCGAACGTGGCGGTGGCTACCTCGGGCGACATGTTCCAGTTCGTCGAGATCGCGGGAAAACGTTATTCCCACATCGTCGATCCTCGAACGGGCGTCGGCCTCACCGATCACTCCAAGGTGACGATCGTCGCGCCCAATGGGGCCACCGGCGACAGCCTGGCTACGGCGGTCAGCGTGCTTGGACCGGAGAAGGGCCTCGCATTGATCGAAAGCACGCCGAATACCGCCGCCCTCATCATGCGAGTCCCTGACGGCAAGCTGACGATCCGCCAGTCAAGCCGCTGGAAGGACGTACCGATTGCGCATCCCGAGGTGAAGTGCAACTGAATGGCATTGCCCTCGCCTCCTCACTCGCCGAGCACGTCCTGGCTGCGTCCTACGAGAAATACTCCCACCGGCCGACGGCCTCAAAAGCACTTTTGAAATGCTCGATCGTCGGGCGTTGGCCTTCCGGCCAGGTGATGGCGACGATGTCGAAACGGGCGGGCTGGTCCAGCAGACGGTGGTGTTTGAGATAGGTGACGGCGGCCCGAGTCAGTCGTCGCTGCTTGACCGCGTCGACCGCTTCCGATGGATGGCCTGCCTCCTGCGACTGGCGGGTCTTCACCTCGACGAAGACCACCGTCTGACCGTCGACGGCTACCAAGTCGATCTCGCCCAACTTGGAGCGATCGCCTCGGGCGATGATTTTGTAGCCCTGTCGCTGAAGGTAGCGAGCGGCAGCCGCTTCGCCCCGCGGACCGAGCGGTTTCTCGGCAACGAGTCGATGGTACCAAGCAGAGAGAACCGTCCACAGCCCCTTCATGGCGTGGTCCTCGTCAAGCAGATTGCATCCCGTTAACGCGCAGATGGCACGAGCGGACACGCCGCCCGTGCCATCCTGTTTTCGTCAATTGCATCTCAGGCAGGCCATCGTGTGTCACACGAAGCCTCTGCACTGCTTGCCTGGAAGGCAAGTCGTGGCACGCCGGCAATGGCAGCTCAGGTCGTGGTCGTCTCTTCGCCGCCCGGGGCCGCCAAGTCGCGAACTTTGGCCCGTTTCTTGGCGTCGCCACGGCGTTCGACGAGGCGAACGGCCTTGCCGACGCGGTCGCGGAGGAAGTAGAGCTTCGCGCGGCGGACGACGGCCGAGCGTTTGACGACGATCTTGGCGATCCGCGGCGAGTGGAGGGGGAACTTCCGTTCCACGCCCTCGCCCTGGACGATCCGGCGGACGGTGAACATCTCCCGGGTGCCGGAGCCGCTACGGGCGATGACCACGCCGGAGAAGATCTGGATTCGTTCCTTTTCCCCCTCCAGGATCCGGCAGTGCACCTCGACCGTGTCGCCGATCTCGAAGTGGGCCACATTGTCCTTTAGGCAGGACTGTTCGACCTTTCGCAACAGTTCTTGGCTCATGTTGTTTCCTTTCTGGCGTTCGTTGAGCGTTGTATGGTGTCGTGTTCCCCGCCGAGCAGGTCGGCTCGGCGCTGGCGGGTGCGTTCCAGGCTGTCTTGTTCGCGGAAGCGGGCAATCTCTTCATGGTTGCCGCTCACGAGCACCGGTGGGACTTCCAAGCCGCGATACTCGCGAGGGCGGGTGTACTGAGCAAACTCCAACAATCGTCCGGCTCCCGAAAAGGAGTCGTCCCGGCAGCTATCCTCGTGGCCCAGCACGCCCGGCACCAACCGGATCACCGAGTCGATGATAGCCATCGCCGCAACCTCGCCTCCGTTAAGGACGAAGTCGCCAAGCGAGATCTCATCGGGCTGGAGGATCTGGCGGATGCGTTCGTCAAAACCTTCGTAACGGCCGCACAACAGCAGGATTCGCTGTTGCGTGGCCAGCTTTTCCACAACTGCCTGATTGAGCTGACGCCCTTGCGGGGTCAGCATCACCAGGTGTCCCGGCTCAGGGGCCTGCGCCCGGACCGCCTCGACCGCCTCGACAACGATATCGACCTTCAGCACCATCCCCGGTCCACCGCCAAAGGGCCGATCGTCGACCGTGTGGTGACGATCCTTGGACCAGTCGCGGATGTTGTGCAATCGCACCTCCACCAAGCTTCGCTCGATGGCCAGCTTCAACAGGCTTTGACCCAAGTATCCGTCAAAGATCTCGGGAAACAGGGTCAGGACGTCGAAACGCATCAGGCTGCACTCGCACACTCCGCTCCCGGCAGGAGCGGAGCCTGGGCCCCTCGGGGGTCAGCCCCCGGGGTTAGGTGGTCGCTTGTTGTTCGGGATTCTCGGCGGCCGGCGTGGCCACAGGCATCGCCGGAGCCGGCCGGCGACGCTGCTGGGCGAGCCGATCCTGGGCGTCCTTCTGCTGGGCCAGCCGCGTCCCGTTCGGGCCGTACTTCTTGAGCAGCACGGAGACCTTGTCGGAGGCCGTCGCGCCGACGCCCAGCCAGTACTGGACCCGTTCGCCGTTCAGGGTGACCCGGGCATCCGTCTCGGGGACCATGGGATCATAGGTGCCAAGCTCTTCCAACACACGGCCGTCACGCGGACGCCGAATGTCTATCGCACAAATGCGATAGAAAGGGCGATGCTTCCGGCCCATCTTCTTCATGCGAATTCGGACTGCCACTTAGTACTCCTCGTCAACGTACAATCTGACGGTTAAAACACTTGTCTCCAGGGCATCGGCAAGCTTCCGCTGCCTGCCGCAGAAGGGCCGGTCCTCACCGGCCTTTGTCTCGTTTGGCGTCGCGTTTGCGTCGCCGCAACTCTTTCTCGCGTAGTTTGCGCTGCTTGGCCTTCTCGTCTGCGCTAAGGCGTTTGCCGGTGCCGACCTTCGCCTTGCCCAGCTTGGCCCCGGGATTGAGAAGTCCGCTGCGACTGAGTTCCTGCACGGCCTGCATCCGGCCGCGAATCCCCATCGACGACATCTGCTTCATGATCGCCGCCATCGGCTCGAACTGCTTGATCAGGTCGTTGACCTCGTGAGGTTCAACACCGGCTCCCGCGGCAATCCGCCGTCGCCGGCTCTGATCAATCACCTTCGGATTGCGGCGTTCTTCGGGGGTCATCGCATCGATGATTCCCCCGATGTGCTGCATCTGCCCTTCGGCATCCGCATCGCCGATCATGTCGGCCATTCCACCGAAGCCGGGAATCAGGCTCATGATCTTATTGAGCGGCCCGAGACGGCGGGTCTGGTTGAGCATGTTGCGGAAATCGGCCAGCGTGAACTCGCCTTTGCGCAGGCGTTCCTCCTGCTTGGCCATTTCGTCCTGGTCGAGCCGTCGATGGGCCTGCTCGACCAACGAAACGATGTCGCCCATCCCGAGGACGCGTCCCGCCATCCGGTCTGGATGGAACTCTTCCAGGGCATCCAATTGCTCGCCAGTGCCGATAAACTTGATCGGCACGCCGGTGACCGCCTTGACCGACAGGGCCGCCCCGCCCCGGGCGTCACCGTCGAGCTTGGTCATGATCACGCCGTCCAACTCCAACGCCTCGTGGAAGGCCTTGGCACTGTTGACGGCGTCCTGGCCGGTCATCGCGTCGACAACCAGATAGACTTGTTCGGGCTGGACGCGGCGGTCGATCCGCTCCAGCTGCTGCATCAATTCTTCGTCGATGTGCAACCGGCCGGCGGTGTCCAAGATCACCACGTCGGCGCCGGTCGCCTTGGCATGCTTGACCGCGTTGTGGCAAACGGCGACCGGATCCTGCGATCCGCGTTCCGTGTAGACCGGAATCCCGAGTTTTTCGCCCAGGACCTCCAACTGATCGATAGCGGCGGGACGCTGCAAGTCGTCGGCGACCAGCATCGGCTTTCGCCCCCGCTCGTGGATCATCCGGCCCAGCTTTCCGCAGGTCGTCGTTTTCCCCGACCCCTGCAGACCGCATAGCATCAATACGGTGACATCGGGCTTTAGATGGAGCGAATGGTCGACCGGCCCCATCAGATCAACGAGCGCGTCGTTGACGATCCCGACCAGCTGCCGGGTCGGATCCAACGACTTGAGGACCGTCTCGCCAACGGCCTGCTCGCTGATCCTGGTCATGAAGTCTTTGACGACCGGCAGACTGACGTCGGCCTCCAACAGGGCCTGACGCACCAGTTGCAGCCCTTCGCGCATGTTCGACTCGGTCAACTTGCCCCGACCCCGAAGGGTCCGAAGCGCGGAACCGAGACCTTGTTGGAGTGATTCGAACATCGTTCTTGACTGCTACACGTAAAAGTCCGCTTGGGCCGCTCGGATGCTAGCTGACGACGGCCCGGTCACAAGTAATCCCCTATCCTACAGCATCTTGGGTGGGTTTGACAATCCTCATCCCAAGCAGATTTATCCCGGTCCTGCCGGACGTAACGCCTGGTAGAAGGTTGCACGATCCGCCTCAAATTACTAGGCGGGCATGCATCTATGGTGGGTGTTATCCACACGGTTCTGGGTTGCGTGCCCTGTTAAGGCCCCATCCAGAAATAACTTGGAGAATTGACCTACCAGAACGAGAGACTCCGCCCAGCCTTCGACGTTGGTAGTCCATAACCAACGGCGGATTCTCTTGTTCTAGCTGGGGGAATGATCCTGCAAACCGCCTCCGCTGCCGGCCGGCACTCCGCGGATCACCCCAGGTTAAGGGAGAGAATTGTGGAAAGCCTCACGTGTTGTGATGCAAATTTTGCGTCGCGGTGCACATTCGTAAGTGACTGCCCATCCCGGTAGTTACATCTGCGCGAAAAGACGTAAGTGAACTAACCTGAAAGTGATTGTCAAAGATCCAAAGCAGCTCGCCTTCTGGGGCTGCCAGGAATCAGCCTAACAGAACGGCTGGCCCAATTTCAACACGATTTGGCGCGGCGGAGTTCGGGAAGGGTGAAGGCGGCGACTCTCAAAACCGCAAGCAGGTTGTAACAACGAAGACGCAATCCTGCCATCAAGGAAGGGGATATCCTTTGGTCCCCCCCTCCTTCGGAACGGAAAACGATGGCGAAAGGGCTCAACCGTTCGAACCTGCTTCACTTGTAGCAGAACAATACACCTCCCAACAGAGATCGCTGCTCTGTAGCAGTAACGGCAAACCTGACGTGCGAGACATAACTCGTTTTCACAAAAATGATTACAACAAAAGGTCATCTTGGGGCGTGTATTCGTCGCCACTGGCACACCACATGCATAGCTGGCCGTCTGGTCTGATCTTCCTAATATGCGATTCTTCTCGCCCCGTCGTGATGAGGCATGAACAGAGGAGTGGACATGCCATGAGTGTCGCCTATCACATCGTTCCGGAAGTGGGTGAAGAGCACCTGTCGTTGGTGAAGCCCTTCGTCCCGAGTCGCCCCCTGCACCGGCTCAAAGAAGTCCGCCGTCAGGAGCAAGTCTCCCGGGCTACCGTTGCCCGGCGGCTGAAAACCACCGTTCCTGAGGTTGAGCGTCAAGAAGACGAGTCATCCGACATGCTTCTAAGCACCTTGTACCAGTGGCAAGAAGCTCTGGACGTGCCCGTGTCGGAACTCCTCTTGGAGAGTGAGCAGTCGTTGTCCGCCCCCGTGTTGCGCCGGGCGCAACTGCTGCGGATAATGAAGACCGTCATGACGATCTTAGAACGATCGCGGCAGGCCTCGATTCGGCGGATGGCCGAGATGCTTGCCGAGCAGTTGACCGAACTCATGCCGGAATTAAAGGGGGCCAGCCCCTGGCCAACCGTCGGCAAGCGTCGGAGCCGCCGCGAAGTGGGGCAGGCTGCCCGGCGTTGCCTGGGCTCGGGAATCCTGCGCCAGTTGGATGAGCAGTCCTGACTTGGCGAGAACGCAGAGGTTTGGGGGGGCGGGGAGGCGAGAGCCTCCCCGCGTCGTTTAGGGGCTACCCTGAAAGCAGGAGATCGGTAGAATGCCCTAGTGAATGCCCCGGGTGAACAGTTGGTTTGGATCCCACGGAATGCCGGCATCCGATTGCGATCATCTTCGCGTCCTGACGACCTATCCGGATGACTTCTGCCCTGTTCAAGTGGAAGCGTGGAGAGCGGGGGAGGGCTTCAGTGGGGCCCGCTTCTGGCGGGTAACAACGAAGTGGAGTCCTCTCTGTTTGCGGCGATGGCCGCCCGGATCCCCATCGGTGGAGGACCTCGAATTCATCCACGCGGTCCTGCGACACGTTGCCGGGAGCGGCTTTCGCCTGATCCCAGTTCCATATCCGAATCGGCAGGGCGAGACCTGCGTGCGGTATGGCGACTACCTCTGGGAACTGAGCCCCTGGTTGCCTGGGTGTCCCGACTTCCGAGAGACGCCGAGTGTCGAACGACTCCGGGCAGCGCATGTGGCTTTGGCAGAGTTTCATCAGGCGGCGGCCACGTACCCACGATTGGCGGCCCCCGAAGGGATCTCGCCTGGGCTTCAGCAGCGGCGAGACCAGTTGCGTCGATGGCTTCGTGGGGAATTGGAGCTTTTGACAATCGCGGTGACTTTGCACCCTAAGTCGGAGTTGCAGGTTCTGGCCCAGCGCATCCTGAGTCTTGTGCCTGGCTTGGCCCACGAGGTGGCTGCACGCCTGGATGCCTGTGCTCACCGTGTCGTTCCCCTGCAGCCTTGCATCGGCGACATCTGGCATGGAAACGTGCTGTTTGAGAGGGCAAGGGTAACGGGACTGGTCGACTTCGGAGCGATGGGGATTGACACGGTCGCCCGCGACATAGCCCGGCTTCTGGGGAGCATGGCCGGCGATGATGCCGACCTGTGGCAGGCCGGCCTGGAGGCCTATCAGGCGGTGCGAAAACTATCGGAGAGCGAGCAGCAACTAATCACGGTCTTCGATCGCAGCACCGTGTTGATGGCAGGCCTCAACTGGCTCGACTGGATCTACCGCCAGCATCGAAGCTTTGAACATCCGGAGGCGATCCGCGACCGGTTGACCGAGATTGCCGATCGTCTGGGGCACCTGCGAACGCGTAATGTCACCGGAGAGACTCGGGCCCCAGGGTGTTTGGGGGGCAGGTCGGATCCGGGGCCTTAGCCATAACAGGGGGACTGTAACTTTGGGCAGGATTGCGCATCGAAGTATCGATAAGCTGCCGTGGCAGTGATTAAAGAAAAGGTGATATGATAGCCGGGCAATCGTTCGGGGCAGGAAAAGGCGGCAAAAGAGGAAGGATAGCCAGGAAGAACAGGACGTGAGAAGGATGCGAGGAGTCTATTGTCGGTTTGCGATCGCTGCGGTTTTGGCTGTGGGAGCTTTGATGCTTGTCTCACCGGCCTTGGCCCAGATGGGGAGAGGATTTGGCGGTCCCGGCAGCGGATTCATGCAAGGAGCCTCGGAGCCGGTGGTCACAGTGACCGGTCAGTTCACCCCCCCGGACCGCGACAAGCCAGGCTACTTGTTCCTCACGGCGAAGATCAAACCCGACTGGCACATCTACTCGATCACCCAGGGCGAAGGCGGGCCGGTCCCGACGAAAATTAACCTGAACTCGTCCGACCAATATCGCGTCGTCGGCTCATTCCAGGCGACTTCGGAGCCCGAGAAGAAGAAAGAAGCGGCGTTTGGCGGGATTACCGTCGAATCGCACTCTGGTACGGTGACATGGTTCGCTCCGGTGGAGTTTGCCCGGGGCGTGGATCCGGCGTCGGTCAAGGCTGAAGGCTCGCTGGTTGCTCAGCCCTGCGATGCGGGGAGTTGCCTTCCGCCCCAGCGATTCCCCTTTACCGCCACACTCGGCGCCGTCGCGAACCTTCCGGTCCGTCCAGAGCAATCTGCGGTGCCCCCTCAGGCGGCAGTTCCCGCCACCTCGCCCGGGACGACGACGCCCGCTCGCGAGTCAGCGGAGGCGGGCAGACTGCCTTGGCGCCCGTTCACGATGGCCACCTTCCGCCAGCTCGTGGGCCCCCAGTTTGCGCCGGAGGTGATGAGGCAGAGTCTCGCGTCGGTCAGGAACCAGAGTTCGATGGTGCGAGAGCTTCTCCTGGGCTTCGTGGGCGGTTTGCTCTTGAATCTGATGCCGTGTGTTCTGCCGGTGATTGGCTTGAAGATTCTGTCGTTTGTCGAACAGTCGGGCCACGACCGGCGTCATGCCTTGGCGTTGAATGTCTGGTATGCCGCGGGCCTGATGGCGGTGTTCATGCTGCTAGCCACATTGGCCGTGTCGCTGAACATGGGCTGGGGCCATTTGTTCAAGTACGCGGGATTCAATATCGCCATGGCGGCGGTCGTCTTTGCCATGGCAATCAGCTTCCTGGGCGTCTGGGAGATCCCGATTCCGGGCTTCGTCGGCCGCGGTCGCTCCCTGGAACTGGCGGAAAAGGAAGGGTTCGCGGGAGCGTTCACCAAAGGCGTGATCACGACCATCTTGGCCACCCCATGCACGGGCCCGTTCATGGGCACGGCCCTGGCGTGGGCCGTGAATCAGTCGCCGCTGAAGACCTATGCAGTCTTTGCCAGTGTAGGCATCGGCATGGCGAGCCCCTACCTCTTGATTGGCGCATTTCCTCAGTTAGTCCGGTTCCTGCCCAAGCCCGGGGCATGGATGGACGGCTTCAAGCAGTTTCTCGGCTTCGTCCTGTTGGGCACCGTCGTCTATATCTTCACGTTCCTCGACGTCACGTACATCGTCCCCACGATTGGCCTGTTGTTTGCCATCTGGGCCGCCTGCCACTGGATTGGGGACCAGCGGCTGATCATGGCATCCCCGACGGCGAAGGTGCGAGCCTGGGGCCAGGCCGTGCTGTTTGTCGCCGCGATGTGGATTCTCCTGTTCCCCGGCCTCGACCGTCTCATTTCCGGCCAATTCGCCGTGCGCAGCTTGCATGCGGTGATGGCCGAACGATTGGAAAAGCAGGTGGATCGGCAGCTTGCCTCGCAGTTGGAGGAACGCGGATTGCGGTTGGTCCAAGGCGAACAACCGCCGACGGCGGCGACGGGCCCCACCACCATCCTCCTCGATTTCACGGCCGACTGGTGCGCGACCTGCAAGACTCTAGAAGCCACGGTGCTCAATACCAAGGCGGTCCGCGAAGCCGTGGAACGAAACGGCGTCGTTCCCCTGCAGGCCGATTGGACTCATGAAGCGCCCGAGGTGACGCAGTTCCTCGATTGGCTCGGGTTCCGCCAGGTCCCGATCATCGCGATCTTCCCCGCCGAGACCCCCAACCAGCCGATCGTCTTCGCCGGATGGTATCAGCAAAGAGACATCCTCGCGGCCTTGGAAAAGGCCGGCCCGTCGAAGCGTTCACCTCCCGTAACGCAAGACGAAGCCGTTCCGCAGGCCGCGGGCCTGTTGCCGCCCGGTAGACCAGGGCGTCCGTGGTGAGGTTGCTGTCCGTTGCGCTCGTCTCATTGTGGTGCAGGTGCGGGCTCCCTGCCCTCCTCCGGTCGCAAGCGACCGGGCTAAACGCCGGGACGCTTCATGAGGCCGTTACTCGGCCCACACGACCCCTGTGGCGCCGGCTTCCACGCGACCGATGGGCCAACTCTCCACGCCGTTGTCGGCCAACTGGTGACGAATGCTTTCCGCATAGTAAGGACTCACCACCAGGACCAGGCCGAGTCCGTTGTTGAATACGTGGTCCATTTCCGCTTGCTCGATCTGTCCGAGACGCTGAAGCCAGGGGAATACCGGAGGCATGGGCCAACTGCCTCGCTCGATGACCACACGCACGCCCTTGGGAACGATCCGTTCGAAATTCTCGATCAGCCCGCCGCCGGTAATGTGGGCAATGCCGTGGACGACGTTCTTCACCTTGTAGTAGCTGAGCACCTTGCGCACTGGGCGGACGTAGATTCGCGTCGGCTTCAAGAGCGCCTCGCCAACGGTTTGGCCCAGTTCCTCGACATGGTCGCTCGCGCTATGCCCGGCCATTTCAAAGACGACTTTCCGCACCAGGCTATAGCCATTGGAGTGAAAGCCGGTCGAGGCCAGTCCGAGCACGACGTCGCCAGGGGTGATCGCGCGTCCGTCAATCACGCCTCGGCGTTCGACCACGCCACAGCAGAAGCCGGCCAAGTCGTAGTCGCCTGGGGCGTACATATCGGGCAAAATCGCCGTTTCTCCACCCAGCAGGGCGCAGTCCGCGTCGATGCAGCCTGCCGCCACGCCATCGACGATTTGTTCCAGAAGCGGCGGATCGTCCTTCGGCATGGCCACATAGTCGAGGAAGAACAAGGGCTCCGCGCCACAGCAGAGCGCATCGTTGACGCTCATCGCCACTAGGTCGATGCCCACCGTGTTGTGGACGCCCATCGCCACCGCCACCTTGAGCTTGGTTCCCACGCCGTCGGTGCAGCCGACTAGCACCGGCTCCTTGTAGTGCCGGGCGAACAGGGGGCTGTTGAAATCCAATTGGAACAAGCCCGCAAACCCCTGATCCAGGGGCATCACTCGCGGCGAGTAGGTTCGAGTAACCAGACGGGGGAGCCGGGCCATGGCGTCGTTATACTTTTCCAGATCGACGCCGGCCGCTTTGTAGGTTGCTTTGGCCATAGTAATTACCCGAGGACGTTTGGTAGAACCGCCTATTCTAGCGACTGGGGCCGGGTTTCGGTAGGGTCTCGAAAAGGCGACCGTTGGACTGGTCTTTGGACCCGTCCAGAAATAACTTGGAGAATTGACCTACTAGAAAGAGAGAATCCGCCGAGCCTTTGACGTTGGGCGGTCCCTGCCCCATCGGGGGAACTGCTTGACAACACCTATTCTGGCTGGCAGACTGGCTCCAGAGGCTTCGGCTTGCCTCCCGCGGGCTCGGAGATTATTGTGGACGTGGACCAGCCTACCTCACGCGTCCCTGCCTTGCGCCTCCGTGCCGTCCACGTCGAGTCTGCCCCCAGAACTTGCCGGTAGCGATGAGCGTATGGAGCAGAGCGATGGCCGTGGGAGTGCCTCGTCCGGAGCGAACAAGCGCGAAGCGTAACACAGTCGATCGCGTCCCCAGCGATGCAACCTCAACAGGAGAAAGACCGATGAAGTGGACGACCCCCCGGTATTGGCTTGTGGCCGTAATGTCCGTTGTTGCCGTGTTTGCCTTGGTTGGGTCGACAATGGCCCAAGCGCCTGCCGCCCCGAAGGTCTCGACCTTCGCCCCGGCCGAAGACCTTGTCAGCCAATTGGAGGATTACATCGGCCGTCTGGAAGAATCGGTTGCCAATGCGGGGGAATACAAGGACAACGAGGGCAAGATCTCGCGGGACGCCAACACGGTGGCCTTGATCGGTCTGGCGCTAGGCCTGCACGATAGCGACAACAAGTACAAAGTCGCCGCCGGGGATATCGTCAAAGCGGCTCAGCAGATCGAAGCGGCCAAGGATCACGCGGCGGCCAAGGCCGCCGTGGAAAACCTCAAGAAAGCGACGGAGTCTAAAGCCGCCGCGGGCGACCTGAAATGGGAGAAGGTTGCCTCGCTGCCCGCCCTGATGAAGCAGGTGCCGCTGGTCAACACCAAGCTGAAGCGCAACCTCCGCCACTTCGTGAAGAAGGCGAAGGCGAAGGAAGATGCGGCTGGCGCCACGGCGACGCTGGCGGTGATCGCCCAGGGGAGCATGGCCAACGCGAGCGATTCCAAGAAACCCAACTTGGTCAAAGAGTGGTGTGAATACTGCGCCCGGATGCGCGATGCGGCTGGGGCCTTGAATAAGGCCATCCACGCCGGCGACAAAGACGCCGCGGATGCGCAGATGAAGGTTATGACGAAGGCCTGTGACGATTGCCACGAGACATTCGAGGTCAGCAAGGACGCCGCGGCGGCGGAGTAGTCGCCGGGCGAAGCTCGCCCCCCACCTACCGCGAGCCATGTAGGCCATGTTGAACGGACAGTACCCCCTCCCGTGGTGTACTGTCCGTTTTCGTTTGGTTTTCCCCCCTAGATCCTTGAATCTCGCGCTTGCCCTCCACTTCCTGCCCCGGATGTCCGAAATAAGATTCAGACCTATGACCGGGGTCATGGGGGCTAATAGTTTGCCTAGATTCTACAAATTGCTTCTTTCCCGGGATTCGACATGGCCGTCGATCTAAATCAATGGTATCCTGGAGATATCAATTTCTTCGCGGGGCGCGCTGATAGACCGGCTCCCATGTTCGAGCGGCCTCCCTCCCTGAAGTTTACACACCCCCTCCCGTACGGGGCGATCGTGCATGATGACGGCGTGCAGTTCGTCGTCTTCAGCCGCTCTGCGACCGGGATGCGGGTGCTCTTGTATAACAAGGTCACGGACCGCGAACCGTCGGAAATCATCGATTTTGACCCGGACTTGAACCGCTGGGGGGATGTCTGGAGCATCTTTGTTCCTGGCGTCGCGCCCGGGCAGCTTTACCATTTTCAGGCCGACGGTCCGTTTGCGCCCGAAAAGGGATATCGCTTCAACAGCGAAGCGAGGCTCATCGATCCGTACGCCAAAGCCCTGGCCGGCGATTTCCTGCCATCGGACGACGGCGTGGTTCGGCCGCCCAAGTGTGTGGTCGTCGATGACGAGTTCGACTGGAAGGGCGACCGCCATCTGCGGCGCGACCTGTCGGAAACCGTGATCTACGAGTTGCATGTCCGCGGCTTCACCAAATCGCACTCCAGCGGCGTGAAGTACCCCGGCACGTACCTGGGCGTGATCGAAAAAATCCCCTACTTGCAGTCGCTCGGCGTGACCGCCGTGGAACTGATGCCGGTGCACGTGTTCCCCATCAGCGACATCTGGGGCAATAAACCCGAGCGGCCCCACTACTGGGGCTACGATCCGATGGCCCTGTTTGCCCCGCACCGCGGCTACACGGTCGGCACCGAGCCGGGCTGCCAGGTCCGCGAGTTCAAGGAGATGGTGATGGCCCTGCACCGCGCGGGGATCGAAGTGATCCTCGACGTGGTCTTCAATCACACGGCCGAAGGAAACGAGAATGGGCCGACCCTGAGCTTCAAGGGACTGGAAAACCGCGTCTACTACATGCTCGAAAACGGCGGCCTGTACTACCGCAACTTCACCGGCTGCGGCAATACGCTCAACGGGAACCATCCGATCGTCCGCGAGTTGATCTTCCATTGCCTGCGCAACTGGGTTCACAACTACCATATCGACGGCTTCCGCTTCGACCTGGCCTCGATCCTCAGCCGCAACCGTAACGGCGACATCATCCCCAACCCGCCGGTCGTCGAGTCGATCGCCGAGGATCCCCTGCTGGCCGATACAAAGATCATCGCCGAGGCCTGGGATGCGGCTGGGGCCTACCAGGTCGGATCGTTCGCCAATCTCCGCTGGGCGGAATGGAACGGGCGGTTCCGCGACGACGTGCGTCGCTTCTGGCGTGGCGATCCACACATGATTGGTGCGTTGGCCACGCGTCTGGCCGGCTCCAGCGACCTCTACCAGTCGAGCGGACGCCAGCCCTACCACAGCATCAACTTCCTCACCTCCCATGACGGCTTCCCGCTGAACGACCTGGTCAGCTTCAACTACAAGCACAACGAAGCGAATGGCGAAGGAAACCGCGACGGCGACAACAACAACCTGAGCTACAACTACGGCGTGGAAGGGCCTACACGCCGCGAGGCGGTCGAGGCGATTCGCATCCGGGAGATCAAGAACATGCTCTCCACGATGATGCTCAGCCTCGGGGTGCCCATGCTGCTGATGGGCGACGAGGTACGCCGCACGCAGCGCGGCAACAACAACGCCTATTGCCAGGACAACGCCATCTCCTGGTTCAACTGGAATCTGGTTGCCAAGCAGGAGCCGCTCCGGCGGTTCTGCTCGGCGCTGATCGCCTTCCGTCGCGCGGAACCCACGGTGCGTCAGGAGAATTTCCTCACCGGTCGGTCGCACCGGCCCGGCGGGCCCGCCGACGTGAGTTGGTACAACTGCTACGGGACGGGAGTCGACTGGTCGTCCGACACGCGAAGCCTGGTCGCGTTTCTCGCGGCCGCGCCTTCCTACGACAAGCAGACGACCCCGAATCACCACATCCTGATCCTCTGCCACGCCGGCTGTGATCCGCAACTGTTTCACCTGCCGCCGATTGTCCGGAGCTACAAGTTCCGCAAGTTCATCGACACTGGCGCCGAACCGCCGATCGACATCTATCCGGCCCTGGACGGCCCTGCGGCTCCGGCCGATGGAGTCGTCACCCTCGAATCCCGCTCGCTGGTCTGCTACATCGCCCCGGATATCGCCTAGGCGCAGCCGGGGACGAGCGACGCGAGCGTTAAGTACTTTGCTCAGCGCCCCAGGAACATGCCGACCCGTCGCTGCGCTCCGTGACGGCATGCCACCCATTCGTTAACGGGAGGGGGAATGCCACCCCCACCTCCCGCGTCGGATGGTTGATGGCGCTCTCAAGGGATTCTTTGAACGGCCGGACGTTCGCCTGCCCTCCCGCCAAGCGGCGGGGCTGAGGGGTTGACAACCGTACACTCGCCCTGGTGTACTTACTGCATTAGACTTCCTTGTTGCGAACGTCCCCCAGGGGCCCCTGTCAGTCCGAGGGAATTGCATGCGACGGATTTGGATCGCAATCAAAGTATTCTTCGTGGTGTTATTCAACCGCGAGATAGCGCGCAAGGTTGACAACATCATCCAGCAGAGGGGTGGGCCAGAACCGATAGTCGTGCCGCAGCCTCGTCCGGAGCCTCGAAAGCCGGTTCGGCTGGAACACCTGCGGAGCGAGGCGATTACACTGCTTGCCACCCTGCAGCGGGAGGCAAGGTTTGTCGATTTCATCCGGGAACCCTTGGGCGGATACAGCGACGCCCAGATCGGTGCCGTCGCCCGGGATGTGCATCGCGATTGTGGCGAGGTGCTCGAGCGTCTTTTCGCCCTGAAGCCCGTGCTGGAGCAGGAGGAAGGTTCCGCCG
>JBDKTH010000025.1:0-3312 GCA_039680305.1 Thermoguttaceae bacterium
CCCTGAACCCTGAACCCTGAACCCTTCGATTGGCGGAAGGCCTTTGCGAAGACTTTTCACAATGTCTGAAGTTCCTAGCGCATCGCAAGCAGCCACAGGCCAGCCACACCGGCCAGAATCAGCATCAGTCCGTTGAACGCCCGCTGGGAGATCCGCTCCAGGAGCCAGAGCCCAAACAGGCCGCCGGCCAAGGTGACGGGGCCGAGCACCAGGCCGATCGTGAGCGTCTGGCGGTTGAGCATCCCGGCCGACCAGAAGGGGATCACCTTGCTCAGGTTGAGCAGGAAGAAGAACCATGCGCAGGTGCCGATAAACGCTTCTTTGGCCAGCCCTTGGCTGAGCAGGTAGAGACTCATCACCGGGCCGCCGGCATTGCCGACGATCGTGCTGAAGCCGGCCAGGAAGCCCGTGGGCCCGACGACCCACCATCGCTCGGGGATGTCGTTCCATCCCAACCATTTCCGGGCGAGTTCCAAGCCCAACAGCGCGAGCACGAGCCCGCCGAGCACCGGGCGCAGTTGCGTGCCGCTGAGCCACGAGAGGACCAGGTAGCCGGGCACCATGCCGAGCAAGACGTAGGGAAACAGCCGCCAGAGCCGGCCCCACTGGGCCTTGTGCCCGCGACGCACGACAGCGAACACGTCGCCGATCAGAAGCAGCGGGAGCATCGCGCCGACCGACAGTTCGGCGTGCTCTGGAAAGGCCGCCGCCATCAGGGCCACGGCCGGCGTGGCCGCCCCGGGGAGCCCCGTCTTGGAGAATCCCATCAGCACGGCAGCCGAAATGCCAAACAACGCGGCCAGCAGCGAGTAGTCCATCAAACGCAGGGGAAGCTTGGGGAATGATGTGGGAAGGAAGGAGTAGCGGTCAGCCATCAGCAGTCAGCTTTGAGCAGTCAGCTTTCAGCCATCAGCTTTTGGTCTTGTCTCGTAAACTGACTGCTGACTGCTGACTGCTGACTGCCTGATTGCTGATTCTGACTGCTGACCGCAGTCTTCCGTGTGCCTCTGTTAAGGTGCGGCGTCGAGGTCGAGGGCCACGACGGTGGCGATCTTGTCCGGCGCTTCCTGGGGCAGGGCGATCGAAAGCTGACCGCTACTGATGGTGACGTCAAGCGTCTGTCCGCCGGCCAGAAGCGACGCCGTGGGCGACTTCGCGGCGGCCAGCGGCACAACCAGTTTGCCGTCCGTGGGCCAGTCGAACACGTGGAGGTAGAGCCGCGTCTTGCCGTCGGCCAGTTTCTTTTGCGTGCAGCGGCCCCAGGCGAGCTGGGCGAACGGGCTGGCCGTGGTGCCGTAAATCGACGCGCTGTTGGTCTGCATCCACTTGCCGATCGCGCGGAGCGAGTTGACACTTTCCTCCGGCACGCTGCCGTCGCCCTTGGGGCCGATGTTCAACAGGTAGTTGCCGCCCTTGCTGGCGATGTCGATGAGGTTGCGGATCAGCGTCGAGTCCGACTTCCAGGCGTGGTCGTGTTCGCTGTAGCCCCAGGTGGTGTTGAGCGTCATGCAGGTTTCCCAGTCGACGCCCGGCATGCCGGTGGCGGGGATGTGCTGCTCGGGCGTGATGAAGTCGCCGTACTTCGGATCGAGTCGCGCCGAGATGGCGTTGGTGCCCATCCCAGTGAACCCGGCCTCGGGGATGCGGAACAGGCGGTTGTTCATGATGATCCCCGGCTGCTTGGCCCGGACCATGCTCATCAGGTCAAACGCCCGCCAGGCCTCGTCGCCTTGGAAGTCTTGCGAGCTGTAGTCCCACCAGAGGACGTCGATCGGACCGTAGTTCGACATCAACTCGTTGGCCTGGGCGTGGAGGTAGGCGATGTACTTCGAGTGGTCACGCTGGCCGTTCGGATAGGGTTTGCCTTTGAGCGGGTGGGGCATCTGCTTGGACAACTCGTAGGCGTACTGGTCATGGTGCCAGTCGATCACCGAGTGGTAGAAGCCCACACGCAGCCCTTCGGCCCGCAGGGCGTCGACGATTTCCTTGACCAGGTCGCGGTGGAGCACGGCGCCGGCGTTGTAGTCGCCCACTTTGGAGGCGTGCAGGGCAAAGCCTTCGTGGTGCTTCGTGGTGAACACGACATAGCGGCAACCGGCCTCCTTGGCCAGCTTGGCCCACGCGCGGGCGAAATCGGCCTTGGGCTGGAAGCGGGGGATCGCCTGCTTGGCATAGGTCTCGGTGTCGGCCTTGACCCGCTGCTGGATCCACTCCATCCCGCCGGTCTTGCCCACCGCCTTGCCTTCCCAGGTGCCGGCCAGGCCCGAATAGAGCCCCCAATGGACGAACATCCCGAACCGTGCCTCACGCCACCATTCCATGCGGGCGTCTCGCTGGGCGGTCGTCTCCGGCGAATCGGCCGCCGAGAGGTTGAGGCATGAGAACAAGGTGGCGACGAAAACGCTGGCCGTGAAGATGGTCGTGCGCATGGTGTCTCTTCAGGTTGAAGCCGTGGTTGTCCGCTCTGCAGCATACCTCCGGTGACGCCTGGCCGCAACCGAACCGGGCTGACGCGAGGGCTCGGGCTCTTCGGCCCGGTCGCGTGACTCGGCCTCGCGGTTCTACCAGGGGGATGATGTCCGCGGCTGGGCGGCCGAGGGCGTGAGCCAGTCTCGTCTATCTGGGGGCATGATCCTCCAAACCGTCTCCGCAGCCGGCCGGCGCTCCGCGGATCGCCCCCAGGTTTAGGGAGAGAATTGTGGAAAGCCCCACGTGTTGTGATGCACATTTTGCGACGCGGCGCACATTCGTAAGTGGCGGTTATTCGGGTAGTTGCAATTAGGCGAAAAGACGTAAGGGAACTAACCCGAAAGTGGGGAGGTGTTGCACAATTCAGGGGTGGCTACGTAGTTCGGATAGATATGTACCACCTATGCTTACCTCCCCCCGCATGGTTTCCGTGTCCAAGAGTCCCTGGCCCGTGCTCGGTCAGCGGCACGGGGCATGCGCGCAGCCGCCCTCAGCGCTTGGGTCGGGCCGGAGGGCCATAGGCCGAGCGCGAGGGTAATTTGTCGAAAGCGTCAATTGTCAAAGATCAAACCGGCTCGCCTTCATGGGCTGCCAGGAAATCAGCCTAGCACAACGGCTGGCCCAATTTCAACTCGATTTGGCGCGGCGGAATGGGGAAAGACGAAGGACTAAGGACGAAGGACGAAGGAAGGACGCAGCACGAGGGAGCGAAGGCGGCATGGGGCGTCCCCACTCGCTGTCCCGGAGGGACACCTGAAAATAGCCCCGCGATTCATCGCGGGGGAGCATCGACTACCGAACCGGTTCGTCCCCCTGGGACGGTTGAACGGTGAAGCTCCGGTT